>JBIKQS010000340.1:0-2842 GCA_044349575.1 Crocinitomicaceae bacterium | reverse complement strand
TAATGATATAACTGATCTTACTCAAGGTAAAGACTTTGTTGTCTTTGATAGTGCTGAGGCAGTTCTCGCAATAAATGTTGAAGGAGCGTCAGAATTTACCCGCAAACAATTGGATGAGCTAACTGATTGGGTAAAACGACCACAAATTGGCGCTAAAGGATTAGTTTACATGCGTTACAATGCAGATGGAACATACAAATCTTCTGTAGATAAATTCTATAATACAGAGGAATAAGAAAAATGGGCTACTCAAACGAATATGAAACAAGGCGACTTGTTATTGGTTTTATGTGGTGATTTAGACAAAACACGCAAGCAGTTAAATGAATTGCGTTTACATTTGGGCAATCAGTTGGGATTGAGAAAAATAGATGAGTTTAAACCACTTTGGGTTGTTGATTTTCCTCTTTTGGAGTGGGACGAGAACTCTAAACGTTGGCATGCTATGCACCATCCATTTACTTCACCCAAACCAGAAGACTTTCATTTATTGGAGTCGGATCCTGGTAATGTTCGCGCCAATGCATATGATTTAGCAATGAATGGTGTTGAGTTGGGCGGAGGTTCCATTCGAATTCATAACAAAGAATTGCAAGCAAAAATGTTTGAATTACTTGGATTTTCAGAAGAACAAGCTCAGGCGCAATTTGGATTCTTGATGAATGCCTTTGAATTTGGCGCTCCTCCTCATGGCGGCTTAGCTTTTGGTTTAGATCGTTTAGTAGCAACTATGGGTGGATCGGAATCCATTCGAGATTACATCGCTTTTCCTAAAAACAATAGTGGGAGAGATACCATGATAGATGCACCATCGCCATTAGAGGACGCTCAATTTTTAGAATTGGGAATTAAATTAAGATAAATGACTAACGAACTTCAAAAGCTAAAATCTGATATTGAGCCATATAGAAAGGATCTACTTGCTCATCCTTTGTATTTCAAGTTACATTCATTGGAAGCCATTCAGATTTTTATGCAGCAACACGTTTTTGCTGTGTGGGATTTCATGAGTCTGCTTAAATCACTTCAAATTAATTTAACATCTATCGAACTACCGTGGAAACCTGTAGGAAAGGCCTCTACTCGAAGATTAATTAATGAAATTGTATGGGGAGAGGAAAGCGATGTGGATCAATACGGAAATCCAGCCAGTCATTTTGAGTTATACCTTAGGTCAATGGAACAAATTGGAGCAAGTACGAGCGAAGTTCTTTCTTTTGTTAAATCAAGTACGCTTGATACCATCTCCATTGAATTAGACAAACTCACGCTTTCTAAAAACACAAAGGATTTTGTAAATTTCACCTTTGAAAAAATCAAAGAAAATAAAGCGCATGAACTCGCTGCATTATTCACTTTTGGTCGCGAAGATTTAATTCCAGATATGTTTGTTGAAATTGTCAAAACTGTTGAAAAACAAACTGGAAATTCCATGTCAGAATTAATTTATTACCTAGAACGACACATTGAAGTAGATGGAGGAGAACACGGACCGATGTCTTTGGAAATGATTCAAGATTTGTGTGGTAATGATGAACAGAAATGGCAAGAAGCTACTCATGTATCTAAAGAGGCATTAAAAATGAGAATGCATTTATGGGATGGGGTATTGCAAGAAATTGAATCTGTTCAGGTCTTAAACTAAATTTTGCGTATAGGTATAAATACCCGGTTCTTACTTTCCGATAAAATGGAAGGATTTGGCTGGTACACATATGAAGTTGTGCGAAGAATCGTGCAAAATCATCCTGAGCATGAGTTTGTTTTATTTTTTGATCGAAAAGTAGATGATAAGTTCAAATTTGGGGCTAATTCAACCGAAATTATTTTAAATCCACAAGCTCGTCATCCAATTCTCTACTTGATTTGGTTTGAATGGAGCTTGAGACGAGCCCTGAAAAGACACAAAATCGACCTTCTATTTTCACCAGATGGTTCGTTGCCATTAAGTTCTACTATTCCACAAATTCATGTGATTCATGATATAAATTTTGAGCATTATCCCGTAGACTTGCCTGGAATAGTAGGTTGGTATTACAGACGGTTTTTTCCAAAATTCGCGAGACATGCCAAGAAAATCATTACGGTTTCTGAAGCTTCAAAACAAGATATTGCAGGAACGTATAAAATTGATTCCGATAAAATTGTAGTTGCTTGGAATGGTGCATCTGATAAATTCCGTGTTTTTTCAGAAGAGGAAATCCAATTATTTAGAAACGAGAATAATGTTAAGCCCTATTTTCTATTTGTTGGGTCCATTCATCCACGAAAAAACGTACAGCGACTTATAAATTCGTTTACCTTATTCATGGAGCAAAATTCATATCCAGATTTTCAATTGGTAATCGTTGGTAAGCCCATGTGGAAAGGACATTCCATTGAAATACCTGAAGCCGTGAAAAATAGTATTCAATTTACAGGACATCTATCGCAAGAAAAATTAGTTCAATATACCGCCTCCGCCTTTGCTTTGACCTATGTGCCATATTTTGAAGGATTTGGAATTCCTTTGGTTGAAGCCATGAAATGTGGACTTCCAATATTGTCTGGGAATAAAACAAGTTTGCCTGAAATTGCTGGTGATGCAGCGATTTACTGCGATCCTTTTAATGAGAAAGATATTTCTGAAGGTATGAATCGTTTGTTTCACGATCATGAATTAAGAGAGAAGCTAAAAAAGAACGGAATTCAACGTGCTCAATTATTTTCCTGGAAAAATACCGCTGAAAACGTTTGGGAAGTAATTGAAAAGCAATTAAATCAATAAGCACATTTTAGTTTTAAAAAATGAAATTAATATTCATTTAATCGAATTAAAACGATTCTGAACGACACTTTTTAT
>JBIKQS010000339.1:0-2849 GCA_044349575.1 Crocinitomicaceae bacterium | reverse complement strand
ATCTCTTTAAGTACTTGATTATCCAAAGACAAATCGGCAACTAACCGCTTTAATCGTGCATTTTCAGACTCAAGTTCCTTAACGCGTTGTAGATCAGATAATGTCATTCCGCCATATCGGCTCTTCCAATTGTAAAATGTTGGCTCTGATATGCCGTACTCTCGACAGATCTCACTCACCTTTTTACCCAATTCTTGGGCTTTTAGCACCTTCAAAATCTGTGCTTCTGTAAACTTTGAATTTTTCATACTGCTTTTTGCTGTTTTAAAGTTAAAACTCTATTTTTAACTTGTCGCAAAAAATTAGCCCTATACCCATTTACTGAAAATTCAGGGATTATTTTCGAGGATTTACTCGTATTTTATTTGTAAGTTTGACTATCTGCTGAGGGCCTGAAAGAGTATCAAAATAAACTATTAAAAAGAGTTTCAATCAAATGAAATATTATTTTGTGATTTTATTTTTTTGTTTAATAAATAATCTCCACTCACAACTAAATGTGAACTTATACGATTCAGTTGACAATGTCATGTTTCGATCTTTGCTCTGGGATGGATTGTCCTACTATTATAAAAATGACCAGTTATTAGATTACTGCCTAAAGAATGAAAAAACAACGCCGTATCTATCCTCGAAATTCAACATTGGAAGAAAAATTTGCGACTTCGAAGTGGCTATAAAATCGTTAAAATTTGAAAATGGAGAGGAATATAAACTTTTACATTTTAAAACAAATGATGGTTTCAGTACTTATTTTCGATTATATGGTTTCATGGAAAATGATTTTATTCATTTTTATAATCGGATATTAAAGCAATTCTTACCGAAAAGAATAATACCGGAATATGTCGAAAATTGGCAAAAGCAAGATAGCACTTTCAATTCAGTAAATTTTAAAGAATTAATCAATGCAGTAGAACGGATGGATAATCGCGTTCCTAGTATGATTTCGCACACCTTGAAATCACATTTAAGCGTACTCCCCACCATCTTATCTCCCAATGCCCAAGACTCGTACAGAGAGTTTTACATGATCGATAATATTTACGCCTATTTTTCAAATCGACCGCTAGAAGGAAAATTAACGTATAACATACCGTATAAAAAAAGAAAAAGAATTTTCAAAAGGCAAGAGTGCGATTGTTTTTAGGTTTGTCAACTGCTCAATAATGCCATTCTCCTTTTTCCAGAATACAAAAGAGAATAAATACGTTTATTACCGGCCGGTATGAAAAATTCTGAATGAAAGCATAAAATTAATTTTTTTCAATATATTTGAGTATTAATTAAAATCCAGATTATGAGCAGTTTATTTAGTGTTGGAATCATATTTCTTTCGTTTTTATTTGGTGGAGAAAAACAAAATCCACCAGGAACAGTTCAGCTTGAAACCAATAAATACATCGATCAATCGGAAATTTCCAATTTTGCATGGAAAGAGTACTTGCTCTGGTTGAAACAAAATTATGGCGAAAATTCATCTGAATTTAAAAACGCTCTTCCTGAGAATGATAGTTGGAAAGAACTTTATCGTATTGATTTTAGCCTAGTTGCAATTACCAAACAAAATATGAATTATCCGGTTGTAGGTGTTAGTTACAAACAAGCTGTTGATTATTGTCAATGGCGAACCAATCGTGTGAATGAAAAAATCAAGGGAAAAAGTGCAGTTGTATATCGACTTCCGACTGAAGCAGAATACATTGAGGCTGCTCGAAGTGAAAAAAAAGATATTGAGAAATTCTTCAATGCAGATTTGAATTTATTCAGTTTGCCAACTAAAACCAAGGGTTTTTATACCATGTTTGTATCAAATAATGTTTCTGAAATGACCACAATTGAAGGACAAGCATTTGGAGGAAATGGTACTAACGGTAATAATGCGTTAAAAGTGTATACTTCACCCGAAAAATGGTTGGGTTTTAGGTGTATCACCGTAAGAAAGGATTACTAAAAGGAATATGAACGAAACGATTGAATTTATTTAAAATCCGCATAAAAACTATAACAAAGTAACTAAAGGCTTTGAATCATCCATATCAGATGTCGGAGGAAATACATTTGTTAATGAAATAGGATGAACGATAGTAAGATGAAAATAGTTTGTACAACTATATTTACATTATCTTGGTTAATTGCATTTAATCAAGGTGTCTCCACTAAATTTACATTTACTTCAAACGTCAATTACAAGTCTAGTATTTCAGAGTTAATACTTACAAACAGCGATAGTAATGAACAGTTTAAATTGCCAATCGCGATTGAGTATGACAGAAAGACCCATATGTATTTTTTTGTTATGCCAAATTCAAATTATGAATTATATGAGTGGCAATTTAGATTGAAAGAATTGAGAGAGGCCAAAATTATTATTGATTCTGTAGATCATTATTATAAAATACACTTTATAAGCTCCTTGACAATCTACAGTAAAAAACGGAATAAAACCATAATGGTTTTTTTTAAAGACAATTTTGTTTATGAAATCAACGAAACTAAAAGAGGAAAAGGTATTAAGAAATACAATATAAAGAGGTTTGATATAAACGGCAATGTATCAAAGACTTATCAACAAACCGCTGATTAAAAAGGGTCGGTTTTTTGAGTATATTTGATACGCTATCTATGAATGCTAAAATAAATAATCAGCTATAAATCAAGATGATTCAAAATTTCAAATTACTAGTTTTATTTGTTTTTACTTACCTAAATCTATTTGGGCAAGATTCCCTTTTTCCATTCATACTATCCAAAGAGGATGAATTGAATTTTACGTATAAAGAGTATTTTTTTGATGATAAATTACAAATAAACGAATCTACATCATTGGTAATTCTAATTAAAGAGCC
>JBIKQS010000068.1:0-9658 GCA_044349575.1 Crocinitomicaceae bacterium | reverse complement strand
AATTTGTTTTATCATCTCAAACTCTTCGGCTCTGAGTCCCAAATCAATTGCTTGTTCTAAGGTAGCTTCTTGTTGAATTGTACTTTGCATATTTTATCTTGATGAACAAAAATAATCAAACTATTTGTCCTAGCGTTTTCAAAAATGAACAATTTGAGGAAATTTAATAACAATGAATTGTAAGAACTCATTAAAAAAAAAAGAGTGACATTCATCACTCTTTTTTCGTACCCGGGGTCGGGATCGAACCGACACTCCCGAAAGAACAGGATTTTGAATCCAGCGCGTCTACCAGTTCCGCCACCCGGGCAATTGGGGTGCAAATATACGATTAATTTTTAATTTACGATAAAGTCGAGGAATTTTTTAAACGGTAAATAGAACGGAAAAATTAGCGAATTAGCTTGTTGTTAGACCTATATTTTGACTAAATACTACCGTGAGAAACTTATCAAGGCGTACTCAACGAAACCGGTAAGATCTTTCCTTTGAAAAAGCGATTTCCATTTTGCGCAAAGTCAACAATAAAAGAAGCCATTTCTGAAGGGGATGTTGGTGCTTCATAACCTGGAAAAGCTTCTTGCAACATTTCGGTTTGAACAGCGCCTAAGCACAAGCAATTCATACTGATTTTTGTTTCTTTGTATTCTTCCGAAAAAAGTTCGGTAAAACTGCACAATGCAGCTTTAGAAGTAGAGTAGGTGCTTAATCCTGCAAATTTTATTGAACCCTGAAATCCACCCATCGAACTGATATTTAAAATATGAGCTTCAGGATGCAATGATTTCAAAAATCCTTGAACGGTTTCCATAACACCTATGACATTAATCTGATAAGATAGTTGAAATTCATGGTGAGTAATAGAGTCAAAAGGTTTGTTTACCAAAAATCCAGCATTATTGATTAAAATGTCAATAGTTCCAATATTAGTTGAAATAACTTGGGTTTGATCAAGTACATCACCGGACAAGTCAAAAGAAAATGTCTTAATATTTGGATAAGAATTAAATGCTTTATTCATCTTAACAGTATCCCTCGAAAGTGCATAAACCGTATTTCCAGCTTCAGCAAATTGCTTAGCGATTTCCAGGCCAATTCCTCGACTTGCGCCAACAATTACAACTGTTTTAGACATCGAATGTGATTGTTACATTTTCACTTGTTGGATGTGCTTGGCAGGTTAAAATGTATCCTTTCTTCACTTCTTCATCAGTGAGTGAATAGTTTAATTTCATGGATGCTGTACCTTCTAGTACTTTTGCCTTGCAAGAACAACAAACTCCTCCTCTACAAGAAAATGGAACATCTAAACCTTTATTTTCAGAAGCTTGTAAAATAGTATCTCCAGTTGTGTTTAGCTTGAATTCAGTGGTTTCTCCTTCTAAAATTACTTTTAAAGAACTTTCACCTGAAAAATCTGAGTGCGTAGTTTCTGTTTGTTGTGATGCCAGCAAAACAGGTGTCGTAAATAGTTCGTATCGAATTTTATCGCTGGAAACACCAAAGAATTTGAGATTATCTTCAACCGTTTGAATCATTGCTTCAGGTCCACAGATCAAAAAGGAATCTGCTTTCAATAAATCGAGATTTAATTTTATTTCTTGACGCAGATTTTTTTCATCTATTCGTCCGGTCAAACAACCGTCATGTGATTCTTGACTTAAAAAATGAATCGTTTTTGTATTACTTAATTTACTCAATTCTTCGTGAAATAGAATTTCTGAAAAACTTTTACTTCCGTAAAATAGAGTTAAATTTTTATTCGTTCCTTCGAGTGATTTTGCAATTGATAAAATGGGTGTTATCCCACTTCCTGCGGCAAAAGCAACAAGGTTTGAATCCGCATTTTTAATTCCAAAATTACCTTCTGGTTTACTTAGCTGAATAGAATCTCCAACGATCAGTGTATTGACTAAGTAATTAGATACAATACCATTTTTAATTGTCTTCACTCCAATAGCAAGTGGTTCATTTATTCCCGAGCATATTGAATAAGACCTTCTTACTTCTTTATTGTCAATCAGCAGATTTACGTTTAAATATTGACCTGGAAGAAATTCAAAATCTTTTTTTAAATTATCAGGAATGTCAAAAATGATTTTAACTGAATTTTTACCCAATAGTATCTTTTCAGATATTTTAACCTCGTAAAATCCCTTGTGTGTTTTCGGAGCTGAACTCTTTTTAAAAATATCAAATAATCCCATAATTAATCATCAAATGAAACCACCAATTTATCACTTGTAGGGTGCGCTTGGCAGGTTAAAATATATCCTCGGTCTACTTCGTCTTTATCTAGCGCATAGTTTACATCCATAGATGCACTACCTTCTAAAATTTTAGCTTTACATGTACAACAAACTCCTCCTTTACATGCGAACGGTAAATCAGCTCCCGCATCAAAACCTGCATCTAAAATACTTTTACCTTGAGATGACATGTTAAAATCGTATGTGTCACCGTCAAGAATTAATGAAACACTAGAATCAAAAGAAGGTTCATTTGTTTCTTTTTTATTGGATTGTTTAGCACTACTAGAGCTTGTAAATAGTTCAAAATGAATCTTTTCTTTACTAACGCCTTTCTCAATCAAAGTTTTCTCAACATCTAAAATCATGCTCTCTGGTCCACAGATATAAACCGAATTAATTACTTGATTTTTTAGAAAAGCTTCATACAACTCACCACATTTTTGGGCATCAATTCTGCCTTTTTGTATTTTATTCCCTAAACTTTCCCTCGAAAGAATATGGATAATTCTGAAGTTGGTAAGATGTAAACTTTTTAATGCTTCTAATTCTTCGCGAAAAATAATACTTGAAAAACCTTTGTTTCCATAAAATAAGGTTACATCACTTTCTGGCTCTTCTTTTAAAACTGTTTTTGCAATAGATAAAATAGGAGTAATACCACTTCCTGCCGCAAAAAGAACGTATGATTTTTTGGCTGAACTTTGAGGATTGAGTAAAAAATTCCCCATTGGAGTCATAACTTGTAATTCATTACCAATTTGTAACTCCGTATTGGCAAAAGTTGAAAAAACACCTTGTTCTACTTGTTTTACAGCTACTCGCCACTCGTTTTCAAAAGGAGCAGAACACAACGAATACGAGCGTCTGACATCTTTATTGTTAATTAATGTACGAAGTGTTAAATATTGTCCTGATTTGAAAGAATAGTCTGGTTTGATATTGTTTGGAATATCGAATGATATTGAAACACAATCGTCCGTTTCTCTTCGAATATCTTTGATTTTTAAAGGATTAAACTTTGGTGTCATACGTTGTTTTTCTGAGATTTCAAAAGTACAAAATTCATTTTAAATCAGCTTTCTTTTTAAAGTAAGTGAGTATACCTAATAAAAATAATTAGCTGAGATATGTAACTAATGTAGTAGGGAAGACGTATTTACAAGTCACATAATTTATGAATAGAATTTTCATTTTTTTCGTTCTCTACACACAGTTTTCTTTTGCAGAAGAGCATTTGATATCTCGTTCTGAATATATAGCATCTTGGAAATTCGTTGCAATAGAACAGATGAAAATTTCTGGGATCCCTGCTAGTATTACGATGGCACAAGGTATTTTGGAGTCTGGCAATGGCAACTCAAAATTAGCACGAGAAGGTAAAAATCATTTTGGAATTAAATGTCACGGATGGGAAGGTGAAAAAATATATTTGGATGACGACGCGAAAAATGAGTGTTTCAGGGTATATGCTGATGCAAAAGATTCTTACCAAGATCATAGTGATTTTTTGAAGAAATACAAGCGATATGAATTTTTATTTACCTATAAATCAACTGATTATAAGAGCTGGGCAAAAGGCTTGAAAGATGCGGGATATGCGACTAATCCAAGTTATGCGGAAAGTTTGATTAAATTAATTGAAGAAGAAAAATTATTTGAACTTGATGAGGATAAGTTGAGTCGTGATAACATTTTTACGGCTGATATTCAAAAAGTTTTAACAAAACATACTGTTTATTCAACAGCCAACGGAACTAATTATATCCTCGTAAAAAAAGGAGATACGTTTTATAAAATTTCACAGGAATTGGGGATTTCAATGTCAATTTTAAGAAGGTACAACGATTTTCATCCAAGTAAAGAATTTTTAATTCCAGGTGAAAAAATTTACACCGAGCCAAAGGTTCGAAAATCAAAAAAGGAGAAATTTGTCGTATTAGATACTAAAAAAACACTTAGAGAAATTTCACAAGAAAAGGGAATTCGTTTGAAGTCTCTTGTGAAGAAAAACAACACGTTCACACCCGATCAACATTTGCCAAAAGGCACAAAAGTATTCCTGAAATAGCTTTTTGACGTTCAGGAATTTGTTTGTTTGTTGTTGTTTGTTTAAATAAGAAGAGGTCGCTGTTGTGACCTCTTTTTTATTGTTGAAAATCAACGAAGTAAGGTAATGTTTCCAGTTTTAATTTTCTTGATATTATCGTTGTAAATTATAACCATTTGATAGGCATAAATTCCTGACATACAGTTTTTACCTTTGTACGTCCCATCCCACGAAAAGTAGAGATTTGCGCTCTCAAAAATCAACTCTCCCCACCGATCATAAATAAAAAAATCAATAGTCGAAACTGTTTCATCTACTAGAATAGAAAAAGTATTATTTAATTCTGAACCGATGTCATTTGGACTAAAAGCTGTTGGAATGGTAACGCCATCATCTTCAACTATTTCCTCTGGAACAGGGCAATTGAAAAAGGTACTATCTTCACTTCCAAACGAAGATCCATTTCCAATTTTGACCATATCCAAAAAAACCTCGAAGTATCCATTGCCATAAGCGCAACAAATCCCATCATTACCGGCATCGTTAACTATAATAATTATACATTGAGACGTATCTACGCAAACTTTATCACTATTACTAGTTCCCGTTAATATTTCAGTATTATTTGCTAGTATTTTCCAGGAAATCTCGTCTGCGAAAAAATCAGGAACTAGATTGATTTCCAACAAAGATTGACCCACTGGGCATTGCGTGTGAACATTCATTTTGGTAAAAAAAAGAAGGACAATAATTACCAAGTACTTGTTCATGGTTCAAAGTTCTAAAAAGATATTAAATTTTCTTTGATTAATATTCCTTGTTTTATTACAAGTTTTAAACAAATAAAGAGCGAATAAACATGAAATGTTGTAATTCTGTTAATTTTGTAAGGTGTCTATTTTAAAATATTTCTTATTCCCCTTGTCCTTCCTGTATGGTTTGATCATTGTAATTCGGAATTTTCTGTATGATTTTTCCATTTTTAAGTCAACATTTCATTCTGTTAAACTTATTTCTATTGGTAATTTATCGATGGGTGGTACAGGCAAATCACCGGTAACAATCTATTTAACATCCTTATTATCTGATAAGTTGAATATGGCTATATTGAGTAGAGGTTATGGTCGAAAAACAAAAGGATTTAGGTGGGTTGATCAAAATTCTACTACTGATGAGGTTGGGGATGAACCTTTGATGTTTAAAACAGTTTGTGGTGCTGATTTTCCAGTTGCAGTGTGTGAAAACAGAAATGACGGAGTTGAAAAAATTCAGAATGATTTTAAGAAAACTGAATTAATAATTTTAGATGATGCTTTTCAACATCGTAAAATTAGGGCTGGTTTTTCCATTTTACTTTCCACGTATGAAAAACCATTTTTTAACGATGCTATTCTTCCAATGGGAAATTTGCGTGAATTCAGAAGAGGTGCTTCACGGGCTAATGTTATTGTAGTAACAAAATGTCCAAAAAAACTTAATCACATTGAAAAAAAAGTATTCCTTGAAAAACTCAGCAAATATAATAAACCAATCTTTTTTTCAAAGGTGAAATATGGAGAATTACTAAATTTTACCATAGTAGTTGAAAAAATCAAAAAGGTTCTAGTTGTTTCGGGTATTGCTAATCCTACAGATATGATTGAACACTTAAGTACTTCGTATCTTGTTGAACACATTCTCTTCTCAGATCACCACGAATTCACACAAGGCGAAATCAATAAAATTCATCGAAAATTTGATACCTTTGTAACAAGTGAATCGGCAATTGTAACCACACAGAAGGATTTTATGCGTTTACGAGATAAAATTGAAAAATGGGGAATGGTGAAATATCCATGGTATATACTGCCTATATCAATTGAAATTGAAAATGAAATAGAGTTTAATAAATTAATATTTGATTATGTTGGAAAAAATTAAGGAATCAGCAGCTTTTATTCAGTCTAAAACATCTGTACAACCTTCCATTGGAATTATACTTGGTACAGGTTTGGGAGGTTTAGTTAAAGAAATTAATGTTATCGATACAATTTCTTACGAAGATATTCCAAATTTCCCTGTTTCTACGGTAGAAAGTCATTCTGGTAAGTTGATATTCGGTGAATTAGGTGGGAAAAAAGTTGTAGCTATGCAAGGACGTTTTCATTATTATGAAGGATATACTTTACAGCAAGTAACTTTTCCGGTACGTGTGATGAAACTGCTTGGAATTGAGCGACTATTTGTTTCTAATGCTTCAGGTGGGGTAAATCCAGATTTTGAAGTTGGAGAGATTATGATTCAAGATGATCACATTAATCTTTTTCCGGGTAACCCACTCATTGGAAAAAATTTGGATGAATTAGGTCCACGTTTTCCTGATATGAGCGATCCATATGACCCAGAGATGATTGAATTAGCTAAACGAATTGCATCTGAAAATAACATTAAAGTTTCAGTTGGAACATATGCGGGATTAACGGGACCAACCTTAGAAACTCCAGCAGAATATCGTTATGTTCGGAATGTAGGCGCTGATGCCGTTGGTATGTCGACTGTTCCTGAGGTAATTGTAGCTCGACATATGGAAATTCCTTGTTTTGCAATTTCAATCATAACCGATTTAGGAGTTCCTGGTAAAATTCAAAAAGTGAGCGTACAAGATGTGATTGAGGTTGCAAGCAGACAAGAGCCGAAGATGACGTTGATAATGCGCGAACTCATATCCAGAATCTAACATGGACCAGTCACTTCGAGATAAATATGAGGTAGTTGTTGGACTTGAGGTTCACGCCCAAATGCTTACCCATTCTAAGGCATATTCCAACGATATTAATGAATATGGGGCTTCTCCTAATTCGAATGTTAGTGCAATTTCGCTTGGGCATCCGGGAACATTGCCACGAATGAATAAGAAAACAATTGAATATGCTATCAAATTAGGTTTAGCTTGTGGCAGTCAAATAGCAGAAAATCAATATTTTGCTCGCAAAAACTATTTTTACCCCGATCTTCCCAAGGGCTATCAAATCACACAAGATAAAACACCGATTTGTATTGGTGGTCAAGTCATTATAAAAACTGAAACTGGTGAGGAGAAATCAATTGGTTTGACGCGAATTCACATGGAGGAGGATGCTGGTAAAAGTATTCATGATGTGGATGTTTACGATACGTTAGTTGACTTAAACAGAGCAGGAGTTCCTCTTTTAGAGATTGTTTCAGAACCAGATATTCGTTCATCACAGGAAGCTTATGCCTATTTGACGGAAGTACGAAAATTAGTTCGTTACCTCGATATCTGTGATGGAAATATGGAGGAAGGTTCCATGCGTTGCGATGCCAATGTGTCTGTTCGCTTAAAAGGTGCCTCCATTTTCGGTACAAAAGTAGAAGTGAAAAATATGAATTCAATTCGCAATGTACAAAGAGCCATTGAATTTGAAATTAGCAGACAAATAAAGGCTGTTGAAAGTGGAGAGAAACTTGTGCAAGAAACAAGGAGTTTTGATGCATTAAAAGGGATTACAATTTCAATGCGAACCAAGGAGGCAGCGAATGATTACAGGTATTTTCCAGAACCAGATTTACAACCTCTTTTGGTAACGGAAAATCAAATCAATGCTGTTAAGAACGAAATGCCAGCGCTACCACGTGAATTATTTCAAAAGTATACGAAGGAATTTGGTTTGACAGAATACGATGCGTATAACCTAACTGATAATAAGTCAATTGCTTTGTATTACGAAGAATTAGTTCGTTTCACATCAAATTACAAAGCTGCTGCAAATTGGGTAATGGGTGATGTTAAATCATATTTGAATGAGAATGGGGTAGAGGTTGAAAATTTTCCAATTAAACCAGAAAAAATAGCTGATTTAATTGTATTGATTGACGAAGGAAAGGTATCATTTTCAATTGCCTCTCAACGTATTTTTCCCGAATTAGTAATAAATTCAAATGTCAGTCCTTTGTCAATTGCTGAAAAAATGAATTTAATTCAAGATTCAGATGAAAACACAATAATGGCTTACATTCAAGAAGTAATTGATTCAAACCCAAATGAAGTTGAGCGCTACAGAAATGGAGAAAAGCAATTAACCGGGTTTTTTATGGGGCAACTCATGAAGGTTTCTAAAGGTAAGGCTGATCCAAAAAATGCTAATGCGCTGTTGCGTAAAAAATTAGAATCATGAAGTTTATAATTCCATTCGTTTGTTTAACAATCAGTTTATTTGTTTTTTCCTCTTGTTCTGATGGGGAAAGTGATGAAGATATAAAAGCTAACAATTTTGAAATTTCCGGAACAGTAAAAGGAGCTTCGGGTAAAAAAATATTTTTGGTTAGCACAAATCCTGAAGGTCAACAAAAAGAAATAGCGAAAACAGTTGTTGATGGTAAAGGGAATTTTCTTTTAAACGGTCACGTAGATTTTTTTGATGCATATCAACTTTTTCTTGAGAACGAACAGAAAATCCTTGAATTAGTAGTAGCGCCCAATGATAAAATAAAATTGAATACAAGCTACAAAGACTTTGATTTAAACCCACAAATCAGCGGTGTTTCATGGTCAAAACAAGCCAATTCATTTACGAAATTTAAAAACGATTTTTTGGTACAACAAGATCTATTTAGAAAAGAGAAACCAACTGCTTCGAGGGAGGAATCTCAATTCTTTTTAAGTAAATTGATGGCTGATTTAGATTCAAATGTCGTTAAGCTTGTTAAGAGTAATGTTAATTCAGAATACAATTTAGTCTTGTTTTCTTTTTTAGCACCCGTGCAATCTATGGATGATTGGGACAGTGCCAATCTGGGATTAATGAAGCAAGTTGTAACCAATTTGAAAAATAAATTCTCAGATGCACCTCGTGTACAAATGATAGAACAGCAAACCGCTCAAATAGAACGAATTTATGAGGAAGAAAGGCTCATGAAAGAAGGGAAGTTAGATGCGCCAGACTTTACAGTAAAAACGCCTGAAGGAAAAGAAATTACACTTTCTTCTTTGAAAGGACAAGTTGTTTTGGTTGACTTTTGGGCATCATGGTGTGGTCCGTGCCGTCAAGAAAATCCAAATCTGGTTCGTTTGTATAATTTATATAAATCAAATGGGTTTACTATTTTTTCGGTTTCATTGGATGATAAAGCAGATAAATGGAAAGAGGCTATTGCGAAAGATGGGTTGATTTGGCCGAATCATGGTAGTGATCTTCAAGGTTGGAAAACTCCTTTGACTCAATTGTACCAATTTAATTCAATTCCTCAAACTGTATTGGTCAATAAAGAAGGCAAGATAATTGCTAGAGGGTTGCGCGGAATTGCCTTAGAAAACAAACTCAAAAAACTTTTTGAAAAATGAAAAAATCCTATTTTCTAG
>JBIKQS010000338.1:0-2866 GCA_044349575.1 Crocinitomicaceae bacterium | reverse complement strand
GAACTAACCTCTAACCATTTTTGTTGTGCCGCCGAAAACACTTCAAAATCATACGTTAGAGCCGAAGCAAACCCCATATCACCTCCGCACAAACGCAAGATTCTAAATTGAAGCCCTAACTTATCCAATAAATTTTTAACATGCTCCACCATTTCATCCAAAGCTCTTGCTGTGTTAGATGGATGTTCTATTCTCACAATTTCTACTTTATCAAATTGATGAAGGCGATTTAAACCACGAACGTCCTTTCCATAGGATCCAGCCTCTCTTCTAAAACAAGGTGTATAACCGGTTAGTTTAATTGAAAAATCCTCTGAAGGCAAAACTACATCTCTGTATATATTTGTCAAAGGAACTTCAGCTGTTGGAATCAAATAAAAATCATCTGCTGGAGTATGATACATCTGTCCTTCTTTATCAGGCAGTTGACCAGTTCCCGTTGCACTAGCTTCGTTAACCATGAACGGAGCAATATATTCCGTATAACCTGCACTATCAGCTTCATCCAAAAAGAACTGAATTAAAGCGCGTTGTAATTTAGCACCTTTACCTATGTAAAATGGAAATCCTGCACCGGTTACTTTTACGCCAAGTTCAAAATCGATTAAGTTAAATTTCTTGGCTAAATCCCAGTGAGCCATGGGTTCAAACTTGTAATCAGGCGCTTGTCCTTTTTCAAAAACAGTTTCATTATCCTCAGCACTTTTACCTTGTTTAACTAAATCATTTGGTACGTTAGGCAAGGTGTACATCAGGTCAGAAATTTGTTTTTCAAGCTCCTCCACTTGGTTTTTTAAATCTGATTCTCGTATTTTAAGTTCACTGGTTTTATTTTTTAACTCATTCGCTTCTTGTTGTTTACCTGATTTAAATAAATCACCTATCGCTTTTGCCAGTTGATTTAATTCAGCAGAAATAGCTTCCATTTCCGTTTTGTTAATTCTCCACTTTGAGTCTATAGCTAGTATTTCATTCAATGTTTCACTAACATCTAAATTTCGCTTAGCTAATCCATCAATAATTACTTGCTTATTTTGACGAATATTATTTATTTCTAACATAGATAAAATTTGAACTACAAAAATAACGATTAATTAGTAATTCCCTTTGAGAAAATACATGTGGAAACCACATAATATATCAAAAAAAATAGCCCCAAGAAACTCTTGAGGCTATTACTATAATTTTTAATCTATTAATTGATCTTAAAGTTAAATGGTAGACGACATACAGTTCTTTTTGCATCTCCACCAACTTCACCTGGTGACCATTTCGGCATTTTATTCAAAACACGTGTTGCCTCTTTAACAAATTCATCACATCCTGTTCTGTTAGTTTCAACAGTTATATTGGTGATACTTCCATCTTTTTCAACCGTAAACTTCATGAATACACGACCTTGAGCATCCATATCCATACAAATCTCCGGGAATTTAACGTTTTCACCTAGAAATTTTTGAAGTTCTTTTTCGCCACCTGGAAATGCTGCTTCAACATCTGGAAATTCTACGGGAGCTTCTTGTTCAGGACATCCATCATTGGAAGCTGGGCCATATTCTTCCGGACATAAATCTACGTCATTCAATACCCCATCATCATCCAAATCGTTATCTACAGGACAACCTCCGTTATCAACAGGTCCTGCTGTTTCGGGACATTTATCATCAATGTCACATACTCCATCTAAATCGTAATCGGATTGACAACCATTACCTCCAGTTACCGGTTCTTTTGTCTCGTTGGTTACTTTAATCTCACCATCCGTTGGACCCACTGCAGGAGTTGGTGCTGCCACAGTTGTCGGTGGCGGTGGTGGTGGTGGTGGTGGTGGTGCACTTGCTTCCTCCTCTTTTGCGTCTTTCTTGTCAGATTTGGCAATTTCAGAAGATTGGTCTTCCCCAGATGCCGATTGGTAAGAAAAAGATGCCAATACAATAGTGGCAATAAATAAAAATCCGGCGAAAATGAGTGGCATTCTCAACTTTTCAAGATCTGCTTCGGTGGTTTTTTTACTTTCCATAATTTTAATTTTTTCAGTACAATACCAAATAACATTCCAAAAATACTATATAAAAAATTTGGATGAATTTGAAGTTTAACTTTTTATTAACAACTACCCTATTAATTCTTTATATCCATCAGAATCCAAAAGAGAATCTAGCTCACTTGCATCGGTTATTTTTACCTTCACCATCCAACCTTCATTGTATGGATCTGTATTAACTAATTCAGGATTGCCATCCAAATTTTCATTCAATTCAAGAATTTCACCTGAAATTGGCATAAACAAATCTGAAACGGTTTTTACTGCCTCCACTGATCCAAAAACTTCTTCTTTACCAAGGCTTTCCCCTACTGTTTCAATCTCTACATAAACAATATCACCCAACTCATGTTGTGCAAAATCAGTAATACCAATTACAGCTATATCACCCTCAACCCTAATCCATTCATGGTCTTTGGTAAATTTCAAATTTGACGGTACGTTCATAAACTTTAATTTAAGGCACGAAGATAATAAGATTATTTTCTTAATTATTGGGAATTTGTAAAAAGTTTTAAAATTCTGTTACTTGGCATGCTAACTTTCAATTTAATTCTAGTAAATTCAGCTTTTTCTTAAGTTCTAAAATCCTTTTCTTTTTGTAATATCCTCTAATTTGAATTGCTGATTGCGTATAATAGCGATGTCTATTTTCCAAAAAATGTAATTGAAACAAAATCCAATCCTTTTCTTCAAATTCTTGACCAAAATTTTTCAGTTCTTCTCTTAAATTACTTGCTAAATCGTGATAATCCGCTCGACCTAAATAATCCAAATCTGAATCACAAAGAATTTGTGCAAGTAGATTCTTGGGATTTACAT
>JBIKQS010000067.1:0-9704 GCA_044349575.1 Crocinitomicaceae bacterium | reverse complement strand
ATTTCATCCATCAGTGTTTGGATATGTTCTTTATCTGATTGGAAAGTGGATTGAAGGTATGTAACTGCCTCATGATTATTGCTTTGATTTACAACGTTATTAGCTTTTTCTCCAACCAATTCTGTTACGGTTATGTCTAAGGTTTTAGCTATAACTAAAAGTCTTGGAACACTAATGCGGTTATCATCTTTTTCTAAACGCGCGTAGTTGGATTGTGTCATGTCTAATGATACGGCCATGTTTTCTTGCGAAAGCCCTTTTTCTTCTCGAAGTAAGCGGATTTTATTACCAACTGTGTTCATATCTTGAAATCAATTATTTAATATTTAACTAAAATAGTTGCAAATATACTTATTTAGTTAAAATGCTGATTATTTTTTACATAAATATATTAGAACTTTGTCCAACAATAATTATTAATGGGTTCAATAACTAAAATTTTCAAAGATCTACAAGAAAATCTAAGCTCTAAATGTTGTGGTAAGTTTATTCTTTCTAACATTCCCAAAAATCCACAATACATTAAATTGTATGATAGAATAAATGATGCTTGTGAAGAAAATGAGCGGTTTAAGTGGTATGAATTATCCATAATACATAAATTCAATAATTCCGAGGCTAGACCGTCGGGCATTGTTTGTCATAAATGCGCCAGCAAAGTTAAGTATATTGTTTCACTGAAAATTAATAAAAAGAATACGCGATTTGCTGTGATTGGCAGTATTGAGTTGTCAAATGTTAAATAGTAATAGAAAATACCACCCCTAAAACGATTTTTAAATTTTAAAATATTAAGCATGATTAAAAAAATTTTAACATTCTCATTTCTTTTCATTTTAGTAAATGATTTTAATGCTCAGTCAAATGATTGTTCTCAACTATTCATTTCTGAATACGTTGAAGGATGGGAAAATAACAAAGCTTTAGAGATTTACAACCCAACTGGAACTAATATCAATTTAGCAGGTTATTTTATTACACTTTATGCTAATGGTTCATCAACTGCAACTGTTGCAAATTCAGTTCAACTTTCTGGAATTGTTCCTGCTCATGGTGTTTTTGTAGCTGTTTTGGACAAAAGAGATCCAAATGGCGTTGGTCAAGAGGTTCCTGTTTGGGATTCATTACAAGCGAGAGCTGACGGATTTTATTGTCCATTATTTAATATTAGTAATGCTTTTTACTGGACTGGTAACGATGCAATTTTACTAGCAAAAGGTACTCTCCCTGGGCAATCAACAGCCCAAATAAATTCATCAAATGTCACTGGTTTTCAAATTGTTGATGTATTTGGTAAAATTGGTCAAAACCCTGCAGATGAGACTGGTACAGCTTCAGGGAATAACGGAGCATGGTCGACTGTTTTTCCGCACAATTCAGGATTGGGAGTATTAGTAACAAAAGATCATTCCTTAATCAGAAAAAATGATATTCTGAAAGGTTTTACGAGTAATCCGTCATTTTTTGATCCATTATTAGAATACGATTCTATTCCACCTATATATATTGATAATTCAGCAACATATGGTAATTGGGGTACGCTAGGATTTCATGATTGCATGTGTAATTCTATAACTACTATTTGTGATAGTGTAGTGTTAAATGAAATTTTTAATGTTTCTGCATGTATGCAATATGTTTCATCATCAAATCAAACTTATACGCAGTCAGGTACATACAATGAAGTAATTCCTAATATGTACGGATGTGATAGCATTCATAGAACAATAAACTTGACAGTATTGAATTCAAGTTCCTCTTTTACTGCCACAATTTGCGACGGAGATACTTACTTTTGGAACGGTCAACCGTATTCCCAATATGGGCAATATACCCAAACATTAACGAATCAGTTTGGTTGTGATAGTGCTGTAATACTTAATTTGAATGTTAATTACAATGATTATATTTCAATAACATCCAACCCTGCTTTCGGTAATGCTCCCTTAAATGTGGCTTTTGCAAATCAAACCAATGATTTTAGTAATTACAATTTCACTTGGTATTTTGGTGATGGGACTTCACAGCAATCGAATGCACCTTTCTTGAGCCATACCTACACCCAAGATGGTTATGCTGATGTTACTGTTATTGCAAATAATATTCTTACAGGTTGTTCAAGTTCTCAAACATTCAATGACATGGTTTTTGTTATAGGTGGTGTTACTTGTACCCATACTGCAACCATCAATCAAAGCGGCCCTTTATCAGGATGCGCTGGTGACTCAATTCTTTTAAGTTGTAACACAGATGCAACGTTTACTTATCAATGGAATAGAAATGGAGTGCCAGTTAGTGGGGCAACAACGAGTTCTTTTTACCCATCTCAAAGTGGTTCATATTCTGTAACAATTTACCAAAATAACTGTCCTGTAACTTCGGCTGGCATTTCAGTAACGATGAACGCATTGCCTTCAGTGCCAAACATTACCTCAAGCGGAACAATTGTGCCGTGTTCAGGTGGGTCAATGACTTTAACTGCTCCAAGCGGTTTAACTACCTATTTATGGAACACTGGAGCAACAACGAACTCAATCAATGTTTCTCAATCCGGAAATTACTTTGTTACTGTCACAAATAGTTTTGGTTGTGAACGAACCTCCAATTTATTCCCGGTAAATGCTTCAAATATGGCTCCACCACAAGTTTGTATAGTAGGAATTGATTCACTAACCAATGAAAACCGAATTGTATGGGAAAAACCATTGACTTTGGGAATTGATTCGTTCTACGTTTACAAAGAAAGTAATGTGTCTAATGTTTACACAAAAATAGGAGCAACGGATTACAACGATTTAGCTGTGTTCTTGGATGTAAATTCCAACCCGGCAGTTCAGGCTTATCGCTACAAGATTTCAGCATTAGATACATGTGGAGTTGAAACCAATGTTGGTGATTTCCACAAAACCATTCATCTTACAATTAATCAAGGAGTTGGTGGTGCTTGGAACTTGATTTGGAGTCATTACGAAGGTCTAAATTTTGGGAGCTACAACATTTACAGAGGAACAAGTTTATCAAACATGGCACTTTTGACAACGATTCAAAGCAATTTGAATTCCTATTCTGATTTAACACCACCAACAGGTGCAGTTTATTATCAAATTGAAGTTGTGAATCCGGTAAACTGTGACCCAACAAAAATTCTTAATTACGGTGTTTCAAAATCAAATATTGTAAACAATGGTCAAAGTGGTTTAAACGAAGACTTAATCTCAGTATTTCAAGTTTACCCCAATCCAACGAATGCTAATCTTACACTTGAAGTTTCTCATGATTTGGTAGGAAAAAATTATTTCTTTACTGATTTTGCCGGACGAATTATTCATCAAGGAAAAATTTATTCATCAAAAGAGCAAATTGATTTGCAAGCAATTTCTAATGGTTCATATTTCCTACAAGTTGAAGAAAAAGCCATTCAGGTTGTAAAACAATAAGTTTAAATACAGATATTAACCTCCCATCAACTTCGGTTTTTGGGAGGTTTTTTTGTTTAAATCGCAAGATGATTCACACAATAAATAGTTTATTTGTGTAATTAATCACATTTTTCATACTTATAAACGGAAAACTAACTCCACCTAAATTATCCCGTTGCCGACAATTTTATAATACCTATCCTCAAATTCTTGGGTTGATAACCCAAGAATTAAAAATGAAGTATTCCACAGAATCACTTATCTGAGGGTTCTGTTTTTTTGTATAAAAAATCTATTATTGCTTTTTAAAATAGCAATTTATGGTTATATTTGCTTTTTAAAATAGCAAAATGAATCAACTGTTTGAAAAATCAACTCGAAAAATTAAAAATGTTCCGCTTGAATTTAAGCGTTATTTATTCGATAGAATTAACAAATCCAATCGTCTCATTGCTGTCAAAGGAGCGCGAGGAACGGGTAAAACAACCTTGTTACTTCAGCTTGCCTATGAACATAAAGCAGATGAGGTATTGTATATAGCGCTTGATGATTTATTTTTTTCAGAAAATACATTATATGGCTTAGCGGAAAACTTCGTCAAAATGGGTGGAAAATTATTGCTTCTGGATGAAGTACATAAATATCCTAATTGGTCTAGGGAGTTGAAATTAATTTATGATGATTTCAGTAATTTACAAGTCATTTTTACCTCTTCATCCATCTTAGATATTTACAAAGGCGAATCTGATTTGAGTCGAAGGGCAGTAACGTATAGTTTATCAGAAATGTCATTTCGAGAATATTTATTGTTTAAAGAAAAAATAGATCTACCCGTTATTTCACTTGAAGAAATTTTGGAAAATCACATGGATATGTGTGTTGCTCTCACCCAACAATTTACCCCTTTCAAGTATTTTTCCGAATACCTCAGGATTGGCAATTATCCCTATTATGAAAACAATGTAGAGGAATACTATCAAAAAATACGAAATACCGTAAATTTAATTTTAGAAGTTGATATGCAGGCAACTGAAAATTTAGATTACCAAACGATAACAAAATTGAAGCGATTATTATTTGTCATATCTTCAAATGTTCCATTTACCCCAAATATTTTTAAAATAAGCGAAAGCATTCAGCTGAATCGTAATGCGCTAGTTCGAGCCTTACAATTGTTGGACAGAGCAGAGTTAATCAGATCAACCTACAAACAAACCAAAAGTATCAGCATATTGAATAAACCGGATAAAATCTGGATGCATAATACCAATTTAATGTATGCTATTTCTGGCAATCAAATTGACATTGGAACTGTACGAGAGACTTTTTTTATGCAAAATTTTAGTAACAATCATTTTATTTCTCTTCCCAACAAAGGAGATGTATTAGTGGATAACACATTTCTTTTTGAAATAGGTGGAAAAAATAAAACAAGAAAACAAATTCTTGATTTTGATAAAGCTTTTTTAGTCAAAGATGATATTGAGATAGGTTTTCAAAATAGCATTCCGTTGTGGCTTTTCGGATTTATGTATTAAATATATGAATACCAACAACATCGGCTGTCGGGAGGTTTTTTGTATGATTAATTATGTTAAAATGCTTTGTGGAACAGCACAATTTGATGTGTTTCAAGATGTAAAAAACTCAAAACAAAGGCGATTTAGCTAACTCCATGTGACAAAGTCAGGGTAATTTTCTAAATATCTTGTAACAAAGTCAGGGTAAAATACATTTTATTTCAATAAATAAAAATTCTCATCGTTATTAATCAAGCCAAAATTGGATGTAAGAATTTTCAAAAAAACAACAAGAATTAGTTGATAAAATTGTTGCTCAGCAAAAGTCTGTTGACAGTAGCGACGAGAAGATTGAGAAACTAGGAATGCACCCTCTTAACTAATAAATAGGGAAGATTCAAACCCTTTTAGCCTCATTTAACCCACATAAGTTTTTCACGCTCCACTTTAAGACGCATGAATCCGAAGGTTACTGTAATCAAATGTCTGTTGATTTCTTCAACGGTTCCACTCTGTCTGGTTTCAATCATTTTCACGGTTGAACCAACCACAATTTTGTCACGTTGGTACGTATCTACTTGAGGAATGGGTTTTTTAACTTTTTTGATGGGTTGTGCAGCCGCTTTCACCAGTTCTAACTTACGTTTCGATTCCTCGATCTTTGATTTTTCAACCAATAAATATTTTCGTACATCCTCAAACAACTGCTTATTGGGATCCTTTTTTCGAGTAATTGTCACATACCGATCGATAAAGGATTTCATCTTCTTACCGGAATTCAAATAAACATTGTTGCGTTCTATGAAATCTTGCTGCGTTTTAAGTCGCTCCTCAAATTTCTCTTTTTTCTCTAAAAATACTTGTTCGGCATTTTGGGCGTGCTCTTTGGCTTTTTCGTGCTCTTGATTCAAACGTTGCAGCCGCATTTTTTCCTTATTCAATTCACTTAGCAGTTTATCCATATGTATTCGCCCACCATCTAATTTGCTTTTAGCCTTTTCAATCACGTCTGTTGAAATTCCATTCATTTGGGCTACTTCAAACGTAAACGAACTTCCCGGTTGACCCATCGAAAATTTATACAAGGGCTCAAGGGTTGCCGTATTGAAAAGCATACACCCATTTACTGCATTAACCAAGCGATCGGCTAATAATTTGATAGTTGCATAATGAGTGGTAATGACTGCATAGGATTTTTTTTGATACAATTCCTCAAAGAAAACTTCAGCTAAGGCCCCGCCCAATTCAGGATCAGAACCCGTTCCAAATTCGTCTAGCAATAATAAGGTTCGTTTATTGGCAACCGTCAAGAAATATTTCATTCTTTTTAGGCGATAGGAATACGTGCTAAGCTCATTTTCGATAGACTGGTTGTCGCCGATATCTGTTAGTATTTGCTGAAAAAAGCACAATTTACTATTCTCATGTACCGGAATTAATAAGCCCGATTGCAACATGATTTGCAATAAACCAATGGTTTTGAGTGTAATAGATTTTCCACCGGCATTTGGGCCTGATATAACTAACATGCGATTATTGGGGTCCAAGGTGAGCGTTTGAGGCAAGGTTGTTTTACCATTTGCTTTATTGTTTCGCCAAAGAATAGGATGGAAAGCATTTATTAATTCAATGCGTGTTGAGCGGACAATTCCCGGTAAATTTGCCTGAAGTTCAATGGCTAATTTGGTTTTGGCGTGAATAAAATCAAGTTCAACAAGTAAGGTTTGATATGCTTCAATGAGGGGCAAATGGTGGGCGATTTCACGCGTTAGCTCCTGTAAAATTCTAAAAATTTCTTTGCGTTCATCATCCATCAACAACTCTAATTCGTTATTTAACGGAACGTTTATGGCAGGTTCAATAAACGTCAAACTACCCGTTTTGGATGATCCAACCACTGCACCGCCAATTTTTCGTTTGTGGGTAGATTGCACCGTTAAGACGCGTCGTTCGTTAACAAATGCCTCCTTGGTTTCGCCCAAAAAACCTTCTTTCAGTAATTTACGCAATTCCTTTTCAAAATTCTTGTTGATTTGGTTGCGAATTTTATTGATTTTTTGTCGAATTATAGCTAATTCCGGTGAGGCATCATCCTTGATATTTCCTCTTCTGTCAAAGATTTTCTCGATAGATTCAATCAACTCACGTGTAAAATAAACGGAATTTAATAGTTTGAATAAGTGCGGATAATCTTGGGTTCGTTTATCAAAAAAAACAAGAATGCTATTTACTAAGTCTGAAGCACGAGTGATGCGTACAAATCCTTCTTGAGGCAATACCGCATTGCGAATGGGAAGTAATTTTATTTCAGTCTGTAATTCTTCAAAATCTAGCGCAGGAAAAGATTCTCCGATGATCCGAATTTGCTTGAATTCGTTGAGGCGCATTAATTCCTGTTCAATGGAGGCGAAGTTATTAGTAGGGGAGAGATTTTCCAGTCGCAGTTTGGCGCTTGGTCCAATGGCAAAATTCATCAACCAATTGCGAATTTCGTAAAATTCTAAATCCTGCACTGTTTGTTGATCAAAGCCACTCATTCTGTAAAAATAACAATTAGAGGAAAGAACAACTGAAAGCAGAAAGAGTTTTTATTGAAGATTCTATTTCGTCCTCATTTTAGAAGCAAACAGAATCAAAGTGTTGGCTTTTGAAATCGAATAGAAATTTCCTAACTATCGGTTTGGTTAAGTTCACCAACTACATGTTAGCTGTATTTTTAATCAACTCAATCGCTTCAGTGCATCAGCCATGGTAACAGGAACAGGAATTGTCTTCCCTTCTTCGGCGTTGAAACAAACTAATACCGATTTTCCTTTTGTATGGATTTCACCATTTACTTTGATTTCATACAACAAACTAATGCTTTTCTCCCCAATTTTTTCAAGAAACATGTGAATCTCTGGTTCATCATTGAGTAAGATGGGTTTTAGATAGTCAATTTCGTTTCTAACTAATAGCACACCTTCTTTGCGCCAGTTCCAATTCGAACCTACCAACTCTTTGAAATAATGTACGCGTGTCATTTCGAAATAACTGAGGTAAACAGAATTATTTACATGCCCCATTACATCTAAATCGGCAAAACGCACTTGGATTTTGGCAGGAGAAATCATTTGTTGTCTAATTTTTCAAACTCAGAATTGTTGCTGATATATTCTGGTACAATATCTTTCATTTTTCGAACAATTTGCTCGTTTTGTTGGTTGTCAAAAAGTTGAATCAAGTCTTCAATAACCTTCAATTGATCTTCACTATTTTCTTTCGTTTTAGCAATCAAAATTTGTGGGTTATGTGTGGGAATCGTGTTTTCTTCAGACGCCAATAGTTCTTCGTATAATTTTTCTCCCGGTCGAAGTCCTGTAACCTTTATCTCAATGTCTTTTCCGATTTCCAGACCTGATAATTGAATCATTTTTTTTGCTAAATCAATTATTTTAACGGATTTTCCCATGTCAAAAACGAATATTTCTCCTCCATTGCCCATCGATCCTGCTTCGAGTACTAATTGACAGGCTTCAGGAATGGTCATGAAAAAACGGGTAATGCGTTCGTCTGTTATGGTTAAGGGGCCTCCTTGTTCAATCTGTTTCTGGAATAAAGGAATAACAGAACCATTTGAACCTAGTACATTTCCAAATCGTGTGGTAACAAATTTTGTTTTTCCGAGCTGATTTTTAGTTTGCGCATAGATTTCTGCAACACGCTTGGAAGCTCCCATTACATTGGTTGGATTCACAGCTTTGTCGGTTGAAATCATAACGAATTTCTCAACGCCATATTCCAACGCTAAATCCACTAGATTTTTTGTTCCTTTTACATTCGTAAGTACTGCCTCGGAAGGATTGTTTTCCATCAAAGGGACGTGCTTATACGCTGCGGCATGAAAAACATACTCTGGTTTGTAAAATTCAAAAACACGTTTCAATCGATCGTAATTTCGAATGTCTCCAATTACAATATCAAAGGGAAAAGCATTTCCTTTTGCGTGTAATTCTTGTTGTAAATCATACAAAGCAGACTCAGCCTGATCCAATAAGATGATGTTTTTAGGCTCGTAATTTCCGATTTGTCTCACCAATCCACTTCCAATTGATCCAGCTGCACCGGTCACTATCACGACTTTTCCTTTTAACTCCTCAGATATTTTACCTTGATCTAATTGAATAGGTTTTCTACCCAACAGATCTTCAATGTTAATTTTTGAAAGCTGCTTGGAAGAAAATTCGCCATTAATCCAACTTTTGGGTCGAGGAACTTTTTGAACGGAAATGCCTAAACTCAAGCATTTTTCCACAATTCGATTAATGTTCTCTTTTTCCGGATTTTGAATAGCAATAATGACTGTTTTGATATCAAATTCTTTGGCTAATTCATTGATTTTTTCAGGGGAATAAATACGTGTGCCTTCTAATCTGGTGTTGTGAAGTTTTCTGTTGTCATCTAAAAAACCAATGATTTTTTGATTGATAAATCGATCTTTGGAAATTGTACGTTTGGTAATTAACCCTGAAACGCCTGCTCCATAAACCAATACATTCACTTTTTCTGATTTGTTTTTTGTTGATTCTAAATAGATCAATTTAACAATAAATCTACTTCCAATGGTGAAGGCAAAACTCACCAAAAACTCCATTATTAATATGGATGTTGGAAATAGGTAAAATCCATCCAAAAATTCCGCGCGTACAACACTGGCCAATGCAAAAATGATGGAACACGTAAAAACAGCAAGAAAAATTCGACGTAAATCCTCGGTTGATGTATA
>JBIKQS010000337.1:0-2902 GCA_044349575.1 Crocinitomicaceae bacterium | reverse complement strand
GTTTCAATAAATTGATTGAATCATTTACTTTTCCTTGACCGCGAACAGCTCCATTGATGGTGATTATATTTTTAGTTGCATTCAAAACAGCAATTTCGTCTTGCAATTCTTGGATGTCATATCCCATCATCCGCAAAGAATCTTCTAATGCCATGATTTCGCGTTTTGTCTTTGCGGTCATTGCATCTGGAAGTACATTTTCAGGTTGAGGATAAAAAATGGTATGTTTACTATCTAGGATAATTACATTTCCCGTTGCTTTCACCTGAATACTTTTCGCGTCAATGTACGGACTGATTCCCTCGATGATAACTTCTGTGTTGCCCGGTGCGATTGTGTAATTTGCCTTGTGGTAGAGTTGAGCACCCTGAGCAAAGACGGTAACATCACTCACAGTAGATTTGATAATTGTTTTATCGGTTGCATTCGCATTTAAAGTCAAAACTGCCGACAAAAGGAAAAGAAACTTTTTCATAACATTTTAATTTGGTTAATAGAATTCCTAATGGAAAACAAGGGTGCTTACAACCATTGAATTAAAACGTTCAAAAAAAGATTGAAAAAAAATGAAATTAATCTGTAGAAGTCAGATTATCAATTACTTCTGCTGCGCCAATTAGTCCAAAAAGTGCGGGCATATAACTGATTGTTCCGTAAAATGATTTCTTGAAATTCAAACCGTTCGTCATTTTCAAGGAATTTTTGTCTTGAATTTCTGAGGAGAAAACGGCTTTAATTCCGCGAAAAGAAATTTCTTTTGCTCTCATTCTTTTTTTGATGTGAGCACCTAGCTTACAATTGTGAACGTTATCTAAATTGGAAACCCGTACTTTACTAGGGTCTTTTTTACCACCTGCACCAAGATGGGTGACAATTTTAATTTTCAAGCGTTTGCAGGCAATGATCCACTCGAATTTTGGTGAAACAGAATCAATGCAATCCATCACGTAATCAGGCTTGTATTCGTCTAGAATTTTCCAAACGCGCTCAGGCAAAACAAATTCATTAATTACATTCAATTTTACATCCGGATTGATGTCTAAGAGTCGATCGGCAAGAACATCCGCCTTACTCTTTCCAATGGTAGAATCTAATGCGGTTAATTGACGATTTTTATTTGTCGGATCGAAAACATCTCCATCAATTATTGTAAGTGTTCCAACACCTGCTCGAGCGATAAATTCAGCGGCAAATGAACCAATTCCGCCCAATCCAACAATTAAAACGTGCGCTTTTTTAAGTTTTTCAATCTTTTCTGCTCCAATTAATAATTCAGAACGCTCTAACCAATCTGCCATTTTGTAAAAATTCGTTCAAAATTAGTTATTTGTTCTTTTTGCAAAGAATTTATAGATTGATTTCTTAATTCTGCAACCGTTTTATAAATCGTTTCAATTGAAAGTGTAGATGTATCTGTTTCCAGTAAGAATTGGTTGGATTCGAGATTCACAAGTTCATTTCGAAGACTCTCATTTTTTAAGATTGACTTGCCAAAACTTGGAATGATTTCATTTTCAAGTATTTGTTGCAAAATATTTACCTTATTGAATCCGTGCCAAATCCATTGTTGGGTTGGTTTTATTTCTTGCTTTAATTGAAACAATTCATTACTTGCTCGCACGCAATGAATGATAACAGGTAGGTTGTATTTTTCTGATAATTCAATCTGTTGAATGAATAGTTTTCGTTGAAGTTTGAAATCAGAGGAACAAACCTTGTCTAGACCAATTTCACCGACAGCAATGCATTTCGGATGTTGTAAATCAGATTCTAGCTTTTCTACTGGTATGGTTTTATTTACAAACCAGGGATGAATTCCTCGCGAATGAAATGAATTGATCGATGAATTAGCATTGAGAATAGCGTAGGGATTTCCTGTTAGAAAATGGGTATGTACATCGGGAAAGAACATCTAAAAGTTGTATTCTTTCAAAACAACTTTTTGAATTTCCAATTTATCTGTTTCGTTTGCTGGGGTAGGTTGGCGCTCCTCGTTCATAAAGGTATAAACCGGCTGGAATTGAATGATCTTTCCTTTGTAGAAATAACATTCTAAGAAGAACGCTTGTCGAACACCCAAACGATGAATTTGATCAAACATGAAATTTCCTAAGCCATAAAAGATTGTTTTTCCTTTGTATAAAGCAATTTCCTGCGCTTGATGTGCTTGTGAACCAATGATTACGTCAGCGCCAAAATCAATCAGTTTTTGACAGATCTTTTTCTGATTCGGAGTAGGTGAGTAGGAGTCCACTTCTCCGTATTGAACACAAGCCAAAATGTAATCCACTTTCACTTGGTTTTTCAAGGAATCAATCAATTTTTTAGCCTTTGCTTCCACATAACGATTAGAACCCATTTTTTTATCAGCACATTCACCGCACGGACAAAGTTCATTGAAGCCAATCCACGCAATTTTTCGTTTGTCTTTTAACTCAATGATGAGTGGTTTGTTAGCCTCTGCCGGTGTTGCTCCACCACCAAAGTATTTCATATTGTGGTCTTTGTACCATTTCAACGAATTCAAATACGGTTGCTCACCCACATCTAAATTGTGATTTCCGGTCAACTCAACAATATTCACTTTCAGTCGATTGAAAATTTCAAAATGCTCGGTTTTCGTGGCAAATTTCATCTTCATGGTTTCATATACGCATGAATCTTGATTACTTACTTCATTACTGATATGCACCAATTCCCGATTTTTGAAAAAGGGTAAAATATTCGCTAAGTAAAAATCAATTCCTTTTGTGTTTATAACAGGCCCAGTTCTACGTGTAATGGCTGTAACACCCGTATGTGTGTAGGTAGTTATTTCTTTTTGGAAATCGAAATCATCAGAATCGTATTTCAACCATAACGGATATTTCGTGGGTTCTTTAAAGAAGTTAATTGAATTTAC
>JBIKQS010000336.1:0-2912 GCA_044349575.1 Crocinitomicaceae bacterium | reverse complement strand
TGAATAATTCCCAACTTTTAGTGGCTAATTCATTGGTTATCGCTTCTACAGCATAACTTCCTCCCAAAGCATCAGAAACACTTGAGAAATAGCTTTCGTCTTGTAGTAAATTTGAAACATTAAAAGCCATTCGTTGGGCAAAATCACTTGAACCTGTTTTTGAACAAGAATCAAAGGGATGAATGATTAATCGATCTATCCCACCAAGTATTGCACTCATGGCCTCCGTAGTTTGTCTCAACAAATTAGTATGGGGATCCTTCAAGGATTTATTCACCCAACCAACTTCGGCGGTAACTTGACAATTCAATGAACAATTATGTTCTGGTCCATATGCTTTCACCAGATTACCCCAAAGAATTTTTAGCGCTCTAAGCTTGGCTATTTCCACCAAATAATTACTTCCAACCCCCATTCTAAAATGAATACATGCAGCTGCCTGATCGATTGACAAACCGAGGGATAACAAATTTAAAATAGCGGAATGTGCTTTTTCAATGACAAATCCCAATTCTTGAATTGCATTGGCACCACATTGATTTATTGAAAATCCATCTATTTGAATAACAGGATATTGATTTTCTTTAATTAAATCTTTAATTTCACTATTATGAAACGATTTTTCTGTGAAATCAAACGAACAAAAGCTCATTTGATCACTACCAATTTCTTGAATTAATAGCTGAAAATCTTCGCTATCTGCTAAAGAAAATGTTGTGTGAATATACGGAAGACCAATTCCTTGGAGAACCACGTTCCAGTTCGTATTCCCTGACGATGCAAAATGTATAAAATCGCATCCCAACATCAATGCATCAAGCGCCTTTTTATTGGCTTCTTGTTCATTCTCAGTCAAAACTTGAATACCATTTCGCCACCCATTAGTTAGCTTATTAAAACCACGTTGTATAGGTAAATACGATGATTGATCAGATTCTGAAAACTTTGATTCAGGATAGTGGAATGTCGAATAGGAAATCTCTTCAATCTTATTCTGAACCACTAATTTTGATTCATCACCTTTCAACTCTTTCAACAATTGAGCTTTCCACTCAATTTCACTTGCTGTGCTGAATTCAGAAATCCATTCTTGTGTCATTCATTCTATTTTAGTACTAAATTACAATTTATCCTTTACAGTTAATTTAATACACCTATTTTGATCGAATTCAAACTAAAAAATCCAATTCAAATAGGCATCAAAATCTACAAATTTGAATAAGTTTTTCCCTCTATTTGGATTAACCTCCACTACTTTATTTTCTTTATGAATAATTTCATAACCCATGAGTGGTTTTCGTATCTTGTTATTTGTCAGCTTACTAAGAACCCCAAAACGCAAATCATAAAAAATTACTGTATCCTTTTTAAATTCAAGATTGTAATAATTGTTTGAAATAAATTTAAGCTTATCTGTATAATCAACATCTTTCCACACTAATGAATCTAGTTTCATTTGATTTTTAGGAATAACATCGATGTCCTTGGGTTGAAACGATTTAAAAATGGATTTATAACCTACGTAGTAGTTCTCTTTATCCTCACCTAATATCATCCAGTAAAAACTGGTTAATGGCATAGGTGTAACCATTTCATTTTCTGTATTATATTTCGCTTCACTAAAATAATTAGTTGAATTAGAAAGAATAAATAATTTAACAACTACCCCCCAAATTAAATAGGCTGACGAATAGTAAACTCCGGCTAAATTAATTCTTGATCGCCACTTATTGGTTGGTTTTAAAAATAGAACAATGAGAACACAGAGCCCAAAGGGAAGTGTATAAAGTGGGTCTACTACAAAAACCGTGTTGAATGTGATTCGGTAATCCAACGGCCAAAGAAATTGCGTACCGTAGTTGGTAAACATATCTAACATGGGATGAGTTATAATTCCAAAAAAGAAAAGCCACAACCAAGTTTTGTATGCATATTTTTGTTTGTAAATCCGATGAACAAGAAAAGCAAAAATAGGACTGCAGAGCACCGCAAAAAGAATGGAATGAGAAAAACCTCGATGAACCAATGCAGCATCAATAGGATGGTAGAAAAATCGAAAAAAAACGTCTAAATCCGGAATCGTACCCGCAATTGCACCCCAAAGCGGCGCTTTATTTCCCAGTTTTTTTCCCCCTACTACTTCAGCCACAGCTGCTCCAAGTACAATTTGTGTCAGTGAATCCATTCTTAATCTAATAAATCAGGTCGTCGTTCCATTGTTCTTTTCATTGCTTGTTCTTCTCGCCATTTCTCAATTGCGGGAAGGTTTCCGGAAAGTAATATCTCAGGTACTCTCCACCCTTTAAATTCTGGTGGACGAGTGTAAACAGGTGGCGAAAGTAAATTGTCTTGAAAACTATCTGTCAATGCTGAAGTTTCATCGTTTAAAACGCCTGGAATTAAACGAACGATGGCATCTGTTAACACTGCGGCAGCCAATTCACCACCCGATAAAACGTAAGATCCAATCGATATTTCTTTTGTGATATAATGCTCTCGAATTCGCTCATCTACCCCTTTGTAATGCCCACATAAAATCATAAGATTTTCTTTTAACGACAAAGAATTACAATCGGTTTGTTCCAAAACTTTTCCGTCAGGAGTCATGTAAATTATATCATCGTAGGATCGTTCATTTTTTAATTTTTCAATTATTGACGAAATTGGCTCAATTGACAAAACCATTCCAGCACCACCCCCATATTGATAATCATCAACGTTTTTATGCTTGTCGGTTGAGTAGTCACGAATGTTGTGAATATAAATTTCGACATGGCCTTTATCCTGAGCCCGTTTCATGATCGAAGCAGAAAATGGACTTTCCAATAATTGAGGTAAAACGGTTAGGATATCAATTCTCATGCAACAAAGATATTTATAAAAAAGAATTGATTCAGTATAAAATAAAAAAG
>JBIKQS010000335.1:0-2918 GCA_044349575.1 Crocinitomicaceae bacterium | reverse complement strand
TTTTCAGACAATAAATGATTCAACTCTTCTCTACTCGAAGCATTAATTTTTGTGGAACAATTCCAAGAGTAATATAATCCGTCTCTTTCAAAGTCTACAAATTGTGTCACTTCATGCAGTGCGTCTGATAAATTATTTGCAATGGAAATTGGATGATAGATCGTACCATACGGATTACTAACAACATCAAAACCAGACCCTTTGGCATATTTTGACATTTCATCCGAGAAGCAGCTACCTAAAAAGGTTAGTTTATGCGAATGATTGATTGAATATTCAGTTTTTGGAAGGTCAAAACGCAAAAAAAAATCACTCATTTAATTCAAGATTAAATTCCGTGCATTCTGAATAGCAGCTTCAGTAATTTTTTCACCACTCATAAGTCGAGCAATTTCTTCAATTTTTTCATCTGCAATTAACCAATCAACTTGAGAAATTACACGCTCACCTTTCTGAATTTTAGAGACTTTAGCATGATGCTTTGCCTTGGCCGCTACTTGAGGTAAATGAGTTATTGCCAACAATTGAGTATCACTGCTCATACTTCCCAGTAAGGCGGCCATTTTGTGTGCTACCTCGCCTGAAACACCCGTATCTATTTCGTCAAAAATCATAGTTGGTAATTGGCGTTTTTCTGAAATTAATTTTTGCAACGCTAACATAACACGTGACAACTCTCCTCCACTCGCTGCCTTTTCAATTGAAATGGGTGCAATTCCCTTATTGGCTGAAAACAACAAATCAATTTCAGTTGTCCCAAAGTCCGTCAACTGCCCTGAATCCTTTAATTGAAATAAAAGTAAAGTGTCTTTTAAATTTAAATCTCCCAAAATATTTTGAATAGAAGAAGAAATCAAGCTAACAGAATTTACCCTTTTTGAGTGAAGAACACCTGAAAAAATAATTGCATCGTCAAATTCTTGTTGAACAACTTGTTCAAGTTCAGCTATTTCACTTTCAATATCCGATGAATGATCAACCATTTTCTCTAGTTGAGATTGAAGCTCGATAAGTTCTTGCTGATTTTTCTTTTGATGTTTACTAATAACTCGATTGTATTGATCTAGGATAACTGTAAGTTCTTCTTGACGTTGAGGATTTACTGATAATTCCTCTAAAAATTGTTCCGCTTCCTCCAAAACATCTTTAACTTCAGGCATTAGTGTTTGAATTCTCGTTTTAATCTCTACCAATTTTGGCGAATTTATTCTAACACGTTCTAAAGAAGACTTCAAAGAAGCTAAATGTGAGTATACGCCTGCATCTGAACCCAACGTTTCCGAAATTAAATGGAAGGAATGCTTTAATTCTTCGGCATGTTCCATTTTGTTCAACTCTTCTTCTAAACTTGTATAATCAACTTGATGAAGATTCAACGCAACTAACTCACTTAATTGAAACTGATTGTAATCCAATAATTTAGATTGATTTAAAAACTCTGCTTTCAGCTTTTCCAACTTTTGTTTATGCGTTTTCCAATCCAAATATTTCTTTTGGTAATTTTTTCTTTCTAATTCAAGACCTGCTAAGCAATCTAATACATCCAACTGAAATTCCTTTTCACGAAGCTCGAGCGTATTGTATTGAGAGTGAATAATTACAAGCCTCGACGAAAACTCTCGCAAAACAGTTAATGAAACAGGCGTATCATTGATAAATGCACGAGATTTTCCATTTGTATTAATTTCTCGTCGAACTACGGCCAAATTGGAAAAATCGAGGTCGTTGACCTTAAAAAAATCAGCGAAATCCTCATTAATTGAAAATTCTGCTTCTACGTAACACTTTGAATTTTCAGGACCAATAACAGAGAAATCTGCTCGTTCGCCTAAAATTAAATTTAATGCGTGCAACAAAATAGATTTTCCAGATCCAGTTTCACCAGTTATTACAGAAAACCCATTACTTAAATTAAGTTCTAGACTATCAATCAACGCGAAATTAGAAATCCGAAGAATCGATAACATTACTGTAATATTTCGTCGTATCTAGTTGCATTGGAAGGATCTATTTTCTTCATTAGATTAACCAAATCCGTTTTTTCCTTTGTTTCAGCATCAGCACAAATTTCTTTTAATTCAAGTCGCTTTGCTTGAGCAAAATTGATAAGATTAATCGAGTTAGGACGTGTTTGAATTACTGTATTTAATTTATTTAGTGCCTCAAACATTTGTTTGCGAGCTGCTATTTTATCATCATACAATTTATCAATTCCTTTTCTGTGATAGGTGTAATTACATTCCCGAAGTGGTTCAAATAATTGATGTAACACATTATCAACCAACCAAAAACGATTTCTCTTATTCGATTCATTAGATTTCCATCCTGCACCTCCAGATGTTTGCGCCAAAGACACAATTTGTTGTGCTTCGTTAAAATACGATGTTCCTCCTTTCAAGGAAAAAGAATCAAAGTCCATCCCTATGATAAAATACGCATAGAATGCTAAAATTGAAGTTAAATTATCCCGAAATTGATTGGGAGCATAAATTAAAATTGCATTACGTGAATAGGAAAAAGCCACGTTTTCATCCAAGAAATTCAATAGTGTTGTATTGTACGATGAATTAAATGCAGGTCTACTCGATTGAACTTGAAGAGAACCTGAAAATCCATTTGCGCCTGATTTTTCTTTCAACTGCAACTGCAAGCTACAATTTATACGCTCCTCAACCTTAAATTTTTCTTTGGTCCATTGCGTATTGTTCATCATATCCTCCATCGTTTGCTTCAATTGCGCTACCACTTCTTGATCTACGGTTGATAATTCAAGTTTATTATCGGCAACTATTGTGACTTTACAATTCAACTCTTGAGAAATTGTGCTAATTGTCGATGTTATTAGAACTAAAAATAAAATAATTTTCTTCATACTTTTTTCGATAAAGATTCAGTTACAAAATCAACGATCTCATCTG
>JBIKQS010000334.1:0-2919 GCA_044349575.1 Crocinitomicaceae bacterium | reverse complement strand
GGTTCAAGCACTTGATCAAACTGAAATCAATCTTTTGTTAGCCGGTACATTTGAATCTGAGGAGTTAAAACATCAAGTAATGTCTTTACCCGGATGGAAAAATGTCACCTATTACGGTCAAGTTGATAGAAAAGAAATTAAAATCATTTTGCACAAAAGTGAAATTGGAATAGTCACCTTGCATCCAACAAAAAGTTATTTGGAGTCTTATCCTATCAAGCTATTCGAATACATGGCAGCGGGAATTGCAATTTTAGCCAGTGATTTTCCTTTTTGGCGAACACTAACAGATCCAGCTCAATGTGCTAATTATGTTGATCCAACAAATACCTCTGAAATTCGAGCAGTTCTGATCGAGATGTTAGATAATGCTGAAGAAACAAGGCAAAAAGGGTCGAATGGTAAATTGGCTGTTCATTCATTTTATAATTGGAAAAGTGAATACGAAAAGTTGCAATCATTTTACCGAAAATTAATTGATAATCAGTAATAAATGACTGTTTTTTTAAATAATGTTCAATCTAAGTTTAGCCTCGCCGATGCAGGTCTTTCGTGGATATTGTTTTTCTCCATTGTTTATCAAAAACTTGTTCCCATCGGATTTGGACTCATGCTTATTTCTCTTGTTTTTAAGAGACAAAAAAATACAAAAGCTGACCTAATTTCTTATTTTAGTAAAGGTCCTGCGCTTTGGTTCATCTTCTATTATTTTTTATTAGTGATTGGTTTGTTTTGGACAGAAAATCTACCCTTTGCTTTTTCTAAACTTGAGAATAAATTAGCTTTTGTGTTGATGCCAGTTCTTTTATTTTTTACCGTTCGTAAATGGAGTAATGTCGAATGGAAACAACTTTTGATTTATTCACTGCTATTTGCACTTGTAATGTATGAAATTCTTGCCTTATGGAGGTTTATGGTGCAATCTGAAACTTCATGGCAATTTGAGTTTTTGGCCTCTCGATTTTCTATTTTTATGCACCGTAGCTACTTTGCTTGCTACCTGGTAATAGGAATTGTGCTTGTTTTTGAAAATTTACGTTCAACTTTCTCGGGTTTTTCGGTCTTTCTCATTTTTTTCTTTAGTCTTGGCGTGCTGCAAACTGAATCTAAAGCAGGAATTGTATGTTTGATTTTTGTTTTTATTTTTCAATTGGCTCGCGTTATAAATTCAAAAAACAATAAATTACTATGGATTTTATCATCCAGCTTTTTAATTCTAATTTCAGTGATTCTAACAACAAATAACCCCATTCGAGCGAGATTTGAAACGATGTGGAGTTCTATAGCAAATAGTAAAACTAAAAACAATAATACCGTTGAGAGTAATTCAGCGCGTATCATTATGTGGAGTACTTCTGTAGATGTCTGGAATGAAAATTTTCTTTGTGGAGTTGGAACAGGCGATTACGATGATGCCCTAACTGAAAAGAATAGGCAGTATAAAAATTTTGGAGTTGCATCGGAGAGATTAAATGCTCACAATCAGTTTTTGAACACAGGGGTTCAACTTGGGCTACTTGGCGTTGTTGTTTTACTCATGATCTTTCTATCTGCCTATTTCAATCCTACAAAAAGTATTTGGTATACTCTGATTTTACTTGTGTTTTTTATCAATTTCTTGGTTGAATCATTTCTGGAAACTCAAGCTGGTATTATTCTTTTTTGTACTTTATTACTCTTATTTTATTTTCCAAATGAGGAAAAAGAGGTATCGTTAACCGTTTAACTATGAGAATACTTTTCTTAACACAATATTATCCGCCTGAAATTGGAGCACCGCAAAACAGATTGCATGAATTAGCTGTGCGATTAAAAGCGAAAGGTGTTCATGTAGAGGTTCTCACAGCTCTTCCGAATTATCCGAAAATGGAGGTCCAAGAGGCTTACAAGAATGGTTTGTTACGCGAAGAAGTAATTGACTCAATTCCAGTTCATCGATCCTGGATTTATGTTTCAAAATCAAAAGGAATAATTTCCAGATTGTTAAATTATTTTAGTTTCGTTTGGTCTTCGTATTGGCGTGGCAGAAAACTACAATCATTTGATTTTCTGTTGGTTGAGAGTCCACCGCTATTTTTAGGATATTCAGCGATGCGTTTGTCAAAGAAATTGAATGCAAAACTCATTTTCAATGTGAGTGACTTATGGCCTGAAAGTGCTGAAAAATTAGGGATTGTTACCAATCAGCGTTTATTAAAATTGGCCTATAATTTGGAGTCGCAATGTTATAATAAATCTGCGTTAATAACTGGGCAAACACAAGGAATTGTTGATGATATTAAGCGACGTTTTCCATCCAAACAGGTGTATTGGTTACCCAATGGAGTTGACGTAGATTTCTATAATCCAGATCGCATCAAAGATTCCAATTTTAGAGAACGCACTAATTTTAAATCAACAGACTTGTTGTTTTTTTACGGCGGTATTTTAGGGTATGCTCAAGGCTTAGAAATAATTTTAAAAGCAGCTAAATTATTGGAAGACAAGCCGGATGTTCAATTTATAATACAAGGTTCCGGCCCTGAAAAAGAGAAATTGTTGAATTTAAAAGATGAATTAAAGGTAGGGAACGTACATTTTTTTGATCCAGTAACTAAATCTGAAATGCCCTCAATCGTTAAAGCAGTTGATGTGGCACTCGTACCCCTCAAGAATTTATCGCTTTTTCAAGGCGCTATTCCTTCCAAGGTTTTCGAAGCCTTAGCAATGAAGAAACCGCTATTGTTGGGCGTTGATGGTGAAGCCAGAAAACACTTTATTGAAAAAGCAAACGCTGGACTTTTTTTTATTCCTGAAGACGAGGAAGACTTGGCTCATCAAATTAGAAAATTAGTTGATAATCCGAATTTTATATCTGAAATGGGCACAAATGCCAGAAACTATGTGTCTAACCATTTCAATCGAGACAAAATAGCTGCT
>JBIKQS010000066.1:0-9823 GCA_044349575.1 Crocinitomicaceae bacterium | reverse complement strand
TTTTAGTTTCACTTTTTGCTTAAAAATAGCATAGTCGTCAAAAACAGAAATATGAGCTCCAAAATTTTCATCGTACATAGCATGCCCGTTTTCCTCAATAAGCTTACCTTTAATTTTGACACTTTTGTTTTTTATAAACTTAATGGTCGTTGGAACTGGTCCAGCATTTGGAGAAACATACTGACTGTACAAATGCCAATCTTTTTGAATTTTTGCCTTGATAATTACCTCTGAACTTTCTTTCGAATACGATGCACTCCATTGCACTACATTTTGAGCACTTGCAGTACCAACAAAAAGTAAAAAAACAAGAAGAATAACTCTCATCAAACTTATAATTTTATTTCTAGAATCCTATTAATTGGAATCCAAACACCACCTTTGAGACAAATAAATTTGGATCCTGCTGCCCAAATTGTTGTTTCAACCTTCTTGACATTTACATCATCTTGAAAATAAATTGCCACTTTAGAATGATGCGCATTTCCTAAAATGGTTGCCTGTTCAATTTGTTTTAATAACTCTGGATGTTGACTAACCTTACAATTTTCTTTAAATGATAGTGTAGGAATTTCTTCTTTTTGTATTAATTCAGCTTCCATGTGATTAGATTTAATTTCCTAAAGTAACGCAAAAAAAATTAAAATATTTGTAGTGAAATCTATTTTATTTTCTTAAGGTTCAATTATTTTTGCTGATGCCTGAATAGTCTGATCAACAAACCTACTTTCTAAATAACTAAAATAGCCTGAAACAGAGATCATTCCTGCATTATCGGTGCAAAATTGAAACTCTGGAATAAAAACTTTCCAATTCTTATTTTTTTCATGAGATCTTAAACGATTTCTTATTCCGCTATTTGCAGAAACTCCACCGGCAATAGCAATAGTGTTAATTCCTGTTTTTTTGGATGCTAATTCCAATTTGTGAAATAAAATATCCAAAATAGTTTTTTGCAAACTAGCGCACAGATCATTCATATGATCATTCACAAAAGTTAAATTTTTCTTTTTTTCTTTTTCTAAGAAATATAAAAATGATGTTTTTAGTCCGCTAAAACTATAGTCTAACTCCCCCACATTTGGCTTTGAAAATTGAAAACGATTCTCATCACCTAATTGAGCATATTTATCGATAAGGGGTCCACCAGGATATGGCAATCCCATTATTTTAGCACATTTATCAAAAGCCTCACCAGCTGCATCATCGATTGTAGAACCCAAAATTTCAAAATTGAAATGAGAGCTAACTTTTACAATTTGAGTATGTCCCCCTGAAACGGTCAAACATAAAAAAGGAAAATCAGGCTTTTTAGCATGTTCATTATCAATGAAATGAGCCAAAATATGTGCCTTCATATGGTTCACATCAATCAAAGGTTTTTCAAGTGCTAAACTCAATGCTTTGGCAAATGAAGTGCCCACGAGCAATGAACCTAAAAGTCCAGGTCCACGCGTAAATGCAATTGCATCAATTTTAGCTAATGGAATTCCCGCTTTGTTTAAGGCATCTTGAACAACAGGAATAATGTTTTGCATATGTGCCCTGCTAGCTAATTCAGGAACTACACCACCATAAAGTTCATGTATCTTTTGCGTAGAAATTACGTTAGATAGAATTTGAGTATTACAAGAAACTGCTGCAGAAGTATCATCACATGACGACTCAATGCCTAAAATATAAATTTCTGAATGCGCCAATATTAATTAACTTTGTAGGTTATACTATATAAATGACAAAAGTATTGAAAATCATTGGCAGAATAACGGGTATTTTACTCGAATGGCTGTTAATTGTTTTTTTTCTATTTGCTTTTTTCATTCGAACAGCAACATTTCAAACGTACTTAGCCAAACTAGCAACTACTTATTTATCTCATGAACTTGATGCTCAAATTTCAATTGAAAAAGTTGATATTTTATTTTTTGATCGTGTTGAACTCAAAAATGTATATGTCGGAGATCAACAAAATCAAACGCTTGCGTCATTACAATCAATAAGAATCAACATTCGTTTTTTAGACATAGCTAAACAAGAATTTGGCATAGAAAAAGTAAAACTAAATAAGGGGCTGATAAAAATCAATCGTTCAGCAAAAGATAGAAGATACAATTATGCATTTCTTGAGGAATATTTTAGTTCTTCCAAAAAAACACCAGAACCAAGTCCATTTACCTTAAAGATTGATCAAATTCAACTTTCACAAATTGATTTTCAATACGACGATTACCGAAAGGCGAGATCAAAAGAAGGGATAGATTGGGATCATTTAAGTATTACGAATTTAACCCTTTCTGCAACTGATTTTTTGGTTAATCTAGATATATTCCATGCGAACATAAATGAACTTAAGTTAAAAGAAAAATCAGGTTTTACAATAAATCAACTGGCTGGTCAACTTACGATAGATAAAAAAGGAATTCAACTAATTGATTTGGATTTGTGTACTAATGAATCTGAACTAGTTGCCAGCAAATTGAATCTTCTTTACACAAAAGGTGAAGATTTTGAAGATTTTACCAACAAAGTAAAATTTGATGCTTCAATCATACAATCCTCGATTGCATTGAGTGAAATTGCTTATTTCACCTCAGAGACAAAAGGTATGGAGGATTTTGTTTATTTGAAAGGAGATATTTCAAACTGCATCAATCAACTTGCGTTAACTAATTTTTCAATTGGATTTGGTAAGGTTTCAAAAATCCAAGGGGATTTTATTTTGCCCAATTTTGAAGATTCATTACCCTTAAAACTAAATCAAAAAATAAATTACGCCTATATTTCTGTTGAAGATGTAACTAATTTTAAACTACCAAAAAGTGCTGGAATCCAAAAACTCAATTTGGGAAAAGAAGTAGAGCGTTTGGCCTTTTTTGAAACCAAAAATTTCTTGATTAACGGCACACCAAATGACGTTTCAATTCTCTTTGAATCGACAAAAACAAAATTAGGTGAGGTAAAATTGAATAATCCACTTCAAATTAAAACGTTTGATTCAAAAATGGAGTTTAATACAAATTCAAGAAATGGAAAAGATTTAGTATTTGTAGACTTCAATTTAGGTGAATTACTGGCTGATAATTCTTTACATAAAATTGATGGTGAGCTAAGTATAAATTCAACCTATTTTAACACTGGTAATTTTGAAATTTCTCAACTAGACGGAAAAATAAACCACTTTGACATTCAAAATTATTCACTTCACAGGGCAACAATAACAAATGGAACACTCATAAATAATGTATTTCAGTCTGATATACAATTGGATGATGACATTTTGAAACTTACTTATTCAGGTTATATTGACCTTAAAGGAGAAAAGGAACTCAAATTCACAATTAATTTAACTGAGGCTCTTTTGAATAGTTTGAATTTGGCAAGAAGTAAAAAGACTTCAAAACTGAAATCAAATATTAATGTAGATATAAAAGGCTTAGATCCCGCTACGATGAGCGGAAAAGTTGTATTTACGGGTTTTGTATTTAAAGAAGGCCAGGAAGAAATTGATATTGACAGTATTACTTTGAGTATTTCTAGAAGCAAAAAAGAGGATATATTTAAAATTGATGCAGCTGATTTTTTTGATTTAGAGGTAAAAGGAAAATTTGATTTAAAGAGTATTGGTGATGAATTAATAAATCAAATGACCGATGCATTTCCTTTTTTAACTGCAAAATTCCCTAAGAAGAAAGTTTTGAAGAAAAACAGTTTCAGTTATGTTTTATCAATCGAAGATCCAAATTCGAATATTGGGCGATTTTTTCCGAATGTTAAAAATTTCAAGCTATCTAAAGGAACGAATATTACGGGAAGATATGATGCAATTAACGATTATTTCAACTTAAATTTAGTTTCTCTTGATGGAATTTCATTTGATGATATCTCTATTGGAACGTTAACAGTAAACCAAACAATCGATAAAGATAATTTAAATATTAATGTTGATATGTTAAATGCATCCTATGGTAAAAAGGTAAAATTCAATTCGATCAATTTTACAACTGCCAATGAAAGTGCACGCAAAGACCTTTTAACTTCTACAATCTCTTGGAAAACTACGGATAATATCAACTCAAATTTGTCATGGTTAACAACCATTAAAGACGCACAAAATTTTGAAATCAATCTAAATGAATCTGATTTTTCAATAAACAGTCAAATTTGGCATATAAATGAATCCGCTTATATTTCGTACAGTCCAAAATCTATATTATTTGAGAATTTCTTACTCACAAACGATACCCAAAAAATTGGGTTAAATGGCAGTTTATCTCAAACAAGTAGTGATTCATTGGCCTTCAATCTTGAAAATATTGATTTAGCAGAGTTAGATAAATTACTTGGACTTAAACAAGGGTTAAACGGTAAGTTGAATGGAAAAGGAAAAATTTCAGATCCATTCAATAGCACAATTGTTAGCAGTAAATTGGATATTCTTGAATTCAAACTTCAAAAACAAGAAGTTGGTGATGTGCGAGTAGAACTTGATTGGGATCCTTCCAAAGACCATTTAAATTTAGAAGGAAATATTAAAAACAAAGGAAAAACAAACTTTGAATATAGAGGAAAGTACTACTTTTCAAGAGCTAAAGATAATTTAGATTTCTTATTAAACTTCAGAGATTTTGATATTTCATTTGCTAATGCCTACGTAGACAAAGATGTTATCAGTAATATAAAAGGAGCTATTTCAGGAACGTTAAAAATAAATGGCACGCCCAAAAAACCAATTTTCCTCAGTAATGACCTTAACATAAAAAGAGCCAAGGCAAAAATTGAAATTCTAGGAACTACCCTCGCAATAAATGGAAAGTTTAAAATTATGGATAATGACATTTATGGAGATAAAATTGAAGTCTTAGATGAGGAAAACAATCGGGCTTATCTAAATTTTGGACTCAATAATTTTCTAGGAAAATGGAATTATGATATTTCTCTAGATCTTTTGGAAAACCTAAATCCTTCAAGACGATTTTTGGTGTTAAATACAAATTACAAAGACGGTGATTATTACTATGGAAAAGTATATGGCACCGGAAATTGCAATATTTCAGGAAATGCAAATCAATTGGATATTTTTGTAGATATAAAAACAAGTAAAGGAAGTAAATTAGTTTTGCCTTTGTATGGTGTATCTGAGATTGAAGAGGAAGATGACTTCATTACATTTAAAAAATCAAGTGCCAATGTTGATACCATTAAAAAGATTGACCTTACCGGTGTTACCCTAGATATGAATTTTGAGGTTACTCCAGAAACTGAACTTAATGTAGTTTTTAACGATCAAACACAAGATAAAATCGTCTGTTTTGGAAATGGAAAAGTCAATATGAAAATTGATGATAAGGACAATGATATTAAAATGGCGGGGAAATATAATATCGATAATGGTAGCAAATATAATTTTGCTATGGGGCAAATTAAAAAGGAATTCAATATTGAATCAGGCAGTTTTATTGAATGGACGGATAATATTGAAGATGCAACTATTAACATTATTACTTCTTTTAACACAAGATCTGATTATGGCGCACTTGCTCCTGAATTGGAAGAAACAACATTGGCCAATCAGCCTGTAAACTGTGAATTGTTACTAAATGGTCAACTATTAAAGCCTGAAATTACCTTTAATTTAAAATCAGACCCGAATATTCCGGAAACTGGTAAAGCATTATTGGGACGTGTATTGGATGATAAAAGTGAAGTCAATCGACAGTTTTTCTCGTTATTAGTATTCAATAGGTTTCAGCCTTTAAAAGGAAATATCTCTGCAAGTGGTTCAGCTGCACTTGACTTGGCTGAGGCACAAATTAATGATCTTTTGTCAAAAGCATCTGAGGAATTTAAACTAAAAATGAATATCTCTAAAGAAATTGAACTAAATGTTGAGAAAAGATTTTTTGAGGACCGTTTAATTATAACTACCTCAGTAGGTGTTGAAACAGGGGCAGATCAAGCAGATGCAACCTCAGAAACTTCCACAACCTCATCAACCAATAAAAATACGCTCATTGGAGATGTCCGCATTGAATATTTGATAAATGAAAAAGGAACTTTTCGTATTAATGCCTTTAATGAATCAAACCGAAATACGGTTAACCAATCTGCAGGTTTATTTACACAAGGTGCGGGTCTAAATTATCAAGAAGAGTTTAATGGAATAGATGACTTTCAGTTGATTCAGTCATTCTTAGATATTTTTCGACCAAAAAGAAATAAGAAAGTAAAAATCAAACGAAAAAAACGTCAAATAAAGGTTGATGACGCAGTAAAAAAGAAGAATATAAAAACGGACAAATTAATCACACCAAAAAAAATCAAGAATTAAGTATAAAACTTATTCTTTCATCCCTGCCCTTTTAATTCTATCATTTATACTTTTTCCAACACCCGTATCAGGAAGTAACTTCATGTAAATTCTTTTTAAATCTAATTGGTCAAGTTGGTAAAATACTTTGTATAAATTTCGTGATGCTTCTTCAAAATCTTGTTTTTCAGACAAAAACAACTGATTTTCACTTGGAATTCCATCCAGTTTTTTCTCGTTAAAAAGAATTACACCCGTTTTATCAGATTTTTGGATTTGGGAATTTTCCGAAATGATGAGCAACTTGGTTTTGGGTGCATAATGATACTTTACCATTCCTGGTGCCACAATTAATTCTCCTGCTTCATTTTTAACATATACCTCAATCCCACAAACATCCACTACTTCTTCAAGAGTTATATGCCCCAAGCGATATATAATTGTTTTTCCACCCTCAAAACCAATAATTGTTGATTCTATTCCAACTTGGCAAGGCCCTCCATCCATAATTAGTGGGATTTCATTTCCAAATTGAAAATGGACATGCTCCGCACAAGTAGGACTTACTGAACCGTATTTATTGGCACTTGGAGCAGCAAGCGGAAATTCTAACTTATTGAGTAATTTTAATGTTAGTGGGTGATTTGGAATACGCACCCCTACTCTACTATTTCCAGCTGTTATACTTGATGGAATTAATGCGTTTTTAGAAAGTAACAATGTTAATGGTCCAGGCCAAAATCTTGAAGCCAATTTACTCGCTTTTTCCGGGAAATCACTTACCAAACTTTTAACTTGTTCGATTGAACCGCAGTGGACAATGAGCGGATTTGTTTGGGGTCTATTCTTTACTAAAAAAATTTGACCGACTGCCCCTTCTGAAAAAGCATTAGCCGCCAAACCATATACAGTTTCTGTTGGAATTGCAATAACTTTATCTTCATTCAAAAATGCAATAGCTTGTTCAATTCTGTCAATCTCAGCTTGCAGTTTTTTAAACTGTTCAATCACAAATTTAATTGACGTGAATGTATTATTTTGAATAAGTGGAAAATCTATTGAAGGAATCCAAATTGTCTCGGTAATTCCTTCTTCCTCTTGGCAAGCTGTATTTTGGTATTCTGTTATCTTAAAATGATACCAATTTGTTAATTTTAAGTGCCATTTACCCTTAAAATAATAGGTGTGGAAAGTAGAACAAATTAATTCTTTTAAAAGCAAATTTTCAATGCCGCATTCTTCTTGGATTTCTCGTTCAGCAGCAATTTCAAAAGATTCGTTGGGATCTAATTTTCCTTTTGGAATATCCCAAAAACCATTTCTTTTTATGAATAAAAATTCATCTCCATATTGAACAATACCTCCTGCTGCTTCAACAAATATAAAATTTGAAAAAAATCTATTAAAATTGAAATTAGTATTTGTAACATATACTATAATTTCGTGATTTTCATCAAGTTTGTTAATCTTGGTTAGTAATTTTTCTACATGCAAAAACTCACCTTCATATTCGATAAAAGGCTTCCCATTTGTGAATTCCACGTTATTTGTGAAATTTACCTCCCTATTTTCAATAAAAACTTTGTACATTTGCGACCATGATCTACCACAAAGATAAAGCTTTAAAAATTGCTGAGTTTCTTTTGCAAATCAAAGCAGTGAAATTACAGCCAAAAAATCCTTTCACTTGGGCATCTGGCTGGAAATCTCCAATATACTGTGATAATCGAATTACCTTGTCCTTCCCAAATATTCGAACATTCATTCGGCAAGCTTATGCCCAATCGATATTGGACTATTTTGGAAAACCCGACCTTATTGCAGGAATTGCGACTGGTGGAGTACCTCAAGGTGTATTGGTAGCACAAGAACTTGGTGTTCCTTTTATCTATGTCAGAAGTTCACCAAAAGACCATGGCATGGGAAATATCATTGAAGGATATTTTGAAAAAGGTCAACGAGTTGTCGTAATCGAAGATTTAATTTCAACAGGAGGTAGCAGTATAAAAGCCATTCAATCCCTTCGTGAAGCTGGTTTGGATATAAAAGGTCTAGTAGCCATTTTCACCTATGGTTTTGAAGTGTCAACCAAAAATTTTGCAGATGCTGAATGTCCAGTTCTCACCTTATCTGATTATGACACGTTAGTTGATTCAGCCTTAAAAACGAAGTATATTACTGAAGATGATATTGTTTCACTCCACAAATGGAGAGAAAAACCTGATTCTTGGAAACCTTAATTCACCTATGCAAATTCTGAGTCAAGAAGTTGAAATTAAAGCTTCAACCAATCAAGTGTTGGATTTTATTTCTATATCATCTAACATTGAAAAACTACTTCCTCAAGATAAAATTACGGATTTCAAATCCGATGAAAGTAGTTGTTCATTCAAAGTGCAAGGAGGAATAATTATTTCACTTATTCAGGCTGGAAGGGATGAAAATAAGCTCTACCTAAAATCTGGCGATAAATCTCCCTTTCCTTTTAAGTTAACCATCCACACATTTACAACCCAAGATGGATGTAAAGGATTTATTGAGTTTAATGGTGAAGTAAATGCTTTTTTAAAAATGCTGGTTGAAAAGCCTTTGAGTGCGCTGTTTAATCATATGACCGATAAAATGAAAGAACAGTTTTAGTTTTAGTTTATCGGACTATCTTCACGCGCATTTTCACTTTCAACGATTTTCTTAGCTGTCTTTTGTTTTGAAAAAGAGATAAAAATGCTAAACACTATGGTGAAAATCGTAAGTCCTTTGGCTAATTGAAAATAAAATGGTTCCTCAAAATTAGTAAAGGTAGTGTAACCTAAAAACAAACACAAAACAAGTGAATTAACAAAGGCTAGAAACACAAGCAGTTTATTTATTTTGGAAATAAACCTGAGGTTAAATAAATTTAATAGAATGAAAAGAAAAATTATCAATTGATATTTCCACGTTAAAAAGAACCAATCCTTGTTTACGTTTATCAAAAAGGATAAGCTAACCAAATAACTTAAAGGCCAAACTACCAAACGAATCCAATTTTTAAATTCGGATAAAACAATGATTATCTGTTGAACAAAAAGGGTTGAAAATACAGCCAATAGAACAAATGAATTGAACGATGGATTTCTGTAGCTAAGAAATAAAAATAGAATAAAAAGAAAGAACGATTTTACAATTAAAAAAGTGCGAAGAATTAGAAATTTATTTTTCATGTAATCTTCGTGATTTTTCTACTGAACAGATTAAATTCCACAATGCTCTAGCTCCAACATTAGCGTCCCAATCTCCTGAACTACCTGGCGAAACTTCATTTAAATCAAAACCAATGATACGTTTACCAGCATCAACCAGTTTAAATATCAGAAAATTAATTTCCTCTAAGGTAAAACCACCCGGTACTGGAGTACCTGTATTTGGACAAAGAGATGGTATCAAACCATCAATGTCAAAACTAATGTAGACATTTTCAGGTAGTTTATCAATTATTTGATCTACTTGTGAAACCCAAGTTTGACCATTGTACTG
>JBIKQS010000065.1:0-9852 GCA_044349575.1 Crocinitomicaceae bacterium | reverse complement strand
GCTGTTTTTCTCAAGAAAACTTAGGTAAAAACCCACCTTGTTTTACCGTGCCAAAGTCATTAAGCATCAGCGAATTAAACAATATTCAGATTTCAAACGAATGTATGATAACCTCTTTTTCGTTTCAATTATTCAATCGATGGGGTGAATTAATGAGAGAGTCGAACAAAATTACTAACCCGTTGATTTTTGGCGATTCTGAAAACCAAGTTGCAGGAGCTAAAAAGAAAAAGAAAGGAAAAAAAAATAGCCCTCAAATCCTTAATAAACCTTTATATGCAGGTGAATACTTTTACATTATTAACTACACCCTTCCGGGAGAGACAAAAACTGAAAAACAAAGCGGTAATATAACCTTCTTTTAAATTATTCTGCATGCATGTACTCAATTTGATCCTCTCTCAATATCCAGGTGGCGAACCTTTTTATGAGTTTGATATTTCAAACCAACCTTTATCCACAACCTTACAAGTTGATTTGAAACAATTAACCGGAATTTTCACTTCTGAAGGTTCTGATAGCGGCTATTTTGTTGCACAATTGGCGAAATTCCTCGGGAAATTACCGACAGAAAGAATCCTATTGTATGTATGCTCTGATTGTGGAGATATAGCTTGCGGGGCATTAACAGCACAAATCACATTCAATGAAAACACCGTAGTTTGGAGTGATTTTGCCTACGTAAACGCAAACGAAACGCTTGAAAAATACCCAAATACAGGTCCGTTTGAATTTGAGAGAACTGCTTATATAAATTCCTTTCAAGAGTTGGTCGCTTTAACCAAGAACTGATTTTACTACCGTTGTTCGTGATTTAATTTAATCTTCAATTAATCGTTGGATTACACTTGAATAAGATTTCTTTTGTATTTTTGATAATGCAAATTTTGTCAAAAGCACTTTTATTTTTTAGTATAATCTTTACATTTTTCAATGCATTTAGCCAAGGTTATTATCCAATGGGCGGACGCTCACAATCAATGGCAAATGCAAGTACTACATTAGAGGATATCTGGGCTTTTCATCACAACCCAGCTGCCTTGACAGGACTTCAAAAAATGGAAATAGGAATTAGTTATGAAAATCGATTTCTGTTGAAGGAGATGCAATCGCAAGGAGTGGCTTTTGCAGTACCTTTGAAAAAAGGAGTTATTTCTGCAGGAGGTCAACGTTTTGGCTATCGAAATTTTTTATCCTACAAAGCCGGTGTTGGCTATAGTCTTAAATTGAGTGAATTACTTTCTGCAGGCGTGCAATTGAATTATTTAGGTGTTCGCCTACCCGAAAATTATGGTTCAAAAAATACAGTTACCGCAGAGTTAGGGCTGTTAGCTAAGATAACTGAAAAATGGAATATTGGATTTAGTTTATTCAATCTAGGAAGAAATAAACTTTCTGAATATCAAGAAGATAGATATAGTACTGTAATGCGATTTGGTTCTTCGTATTTAATTTCAAAAAAAGTTTTACTAACTGCCGAGGCCGAAAAAAATGTTGACTACGCCTTGCGCGGAAAAGCTGGTATAGAATATAAACTGCTTGATAACTTTTTCATTAGAGGAGGATTTGCCACTGCGCCAATAGAAGGTTCATTTGGTTTTGGTTATCGCTTCAAGGAAATGTTGAAATTGGATATTGGTAGTTCTTATCATCAAATTTTGGGTTGGTCACCGCACTGCTCTTTTTCCTATCAATTTTAGAAAATGATTCGGAAACTGCTATTTATCATCTTCTTTTTTACGGTATTTGTTGGTAACACGCAAGTTCGAAACGAAATTATACAACAACGTATTGAGTTTATTTCAGAACAATTACAATCAGAAGAAATTGACTTGACGAATGTTATTGAGGCTCTTAATTTTTATTACGATAATAAGTTGAATCTCAATACAGCAACCGCTGAAGAATTGGAGGAAATCAATTTATTAACTGCTGTACAAATAAACGATTTACTCCTCCACCGAAAGCGCTTTGGTAAATTTATTTCCATTTATGAACTCCAAAGTTTGCGATTTTGGGACCTTCCAACAATTCAACTTGTTCTACCATTCGTATTTATTGATGATAAATTGGATAATCTACACATTTCACTTAAGGAAGCATTAAAAGAAGGGAAATTCGAATGGTTTTTAAGATACCAACCAACTGTCGAAAAAAAAGAAGGTTATGCCGATGTTTCTGATTCTATTTTGCAATCCTCAAACAACTATTATTACGGTAATTCAGATCGCTATTATTCGAGATTTCGTTACACCTATAAAACGAACATCAGTATCGGAATAACAGCGGAAAAAGATGCTGGCGAGCAATTTTTCCGAGGAGCACAGAAAAATGGTTTTGATTTTTATTCAGCACATATTTTTTATAAAGGAGGAAAATATCTTAAATCATTTGCCATTGGAGATTATCAAGTACAAGTAGGTCAAGGTTTAAATATGTGGTCGAGCTATGCTTTTGGTAAAACGGCCGATATTGCCACCATGAAACGAAATGCGATTCCAATTCGAGCCTATACATCGGTTGACGAAAACCGTTTTTTACGCGGTGTTGCTGCCGATTTAGGTTATAAAAATTTCAGTTTATTGTCTTTTGCCTCCGTTAAAAAAGTGGACGCTACTAGTGCCGTTGCCGATTCAACCTTTGACGACCTTGAATTCATTTCAACGATTGATTTATCGGGCTTACACAGAACAAATCGAGAAATCGAGAAAATGAATGGATTGACAGAGTATATTGCAGGTTCAAATTTACGATATGTTAACAGTGCTCTTCGCTTGGGGGCTGCTGCAGTAATTCAAGGATACGACAAACCATTTGTGAAAAATGAAACGGTTTACAATCAATTTGATTTTAGAGGTAAGCAAAATATTGCTGCAAGTTTTGACTACAATTATGTATTTAAAAACGTAAATCTCTTTGGTGAAGTATCGCGCAATTATTTTCAATACAATGGCGAAAATTTTGGAGGAACAGCTATGGTTCACGGCGCCATGTTATCCTTGGATCCAAATGCTAGTGTAGGGATTCTCTACAGAGATTATGGAAAAGGATATCAAACTTTTTACAATGCAGGTTTTTCTGAAGGCAGCAATACACAAAACGAAAGAGGCCTTTATGTCGGGGGGAAATTTAAGCTTTCAAAAGCATGGAATTTAAATGGTTATATTGATTTATTTCAATTTCCATGGATGAAATATCTGGTAGATGCGCCGTCATTTGGTCATGAAATATTAATTCAACCCAGCTACAAACCCAATAAAATTTTTGAAATCTATGGCCGATTTCGTCAACAAATGCGTCAAAGGAATAGTCGTGATTCTGATGGTACTGTCACAAGTATTGAGGACGTTTTACAACGTAATTATCGCTTGAACCTCTCGTATGTAGTAAATGAGTTTTTCACCTTAAAAAGTAGAGTCGAATATGTTACAATCAATCGAGCGAGTAACTCACCTGAAAAAGGAATGTTATTTACCCAAGATTTATTGTATAAACCCAAAGGATTACCTATTGATTTAGCCTTGCGCTATGCATTGTTTGATACAGATAGTTACGATACGCGTTTGTATTCTTTTGAAAATAATGCATTGTATGTATTTGCTGTTCCAGCCTATTACTACCAAGGAAACAGAGCGTATATTTTACTGCGTTACTCTTTTTTAAGGCATTGTGATTTATGGGTACGCTACGGTTACTTTTTATACAATAATCGAAAAACAATTAGTTCTGGCGCAGAGGGCATCCAAGGAAGTAGAAAATCTGATTTCGTAATTCAATTGAGAATAAGTTGGTAAAAACAAAAAACAGGAGTTGTAGGCTCCTGTTCTCATATAAATAGTTCTTTAAATTCAAATTAATCTGCATAAATCGGTTCAAGATCATCTGATTTTATCCATCCTGATGTTACTTTGCCATTATACTCGTTAGTGTATGTCACTTTCACAAAATTTCGTTGTCTTTTCTCCACTAAAATCAAATCTCCTTCGATTAAGAAAGAACTTTTCTTAGATCCATCATCAGGCATAGAATAAAAGAAAGTCTTTTTGGTGGCAACCACGGCACTCATACCCGATTCAAAACGATTGGCTTTAGCTCCTTTCTCACTGATCTCTTTTCTTCTATCCTCGTCAGCTTCTTTGTTACTCTCCTCTTTTTTAGAAGTTTCCTCCTTGGACTCTGATTCAGATTCGCTTTGAGTTGATTTGCTTTTCTCCAGCTCTAATTTCTCACGCTCTAATTTTAATTTTTCCTTCTCAAGCTCTACATTGGCATCACCTCCACCGCAACCAACTAATAAAGAAGTAGTTAAAGCGGTTAGAAAAATGTACTTTTTATTCATCTTATCTAGTTTTAATTTATTTTACTTTACCCAATTCACTTCTGGCAATAATCATGTTATTGTTATCTAACGTAAGCATATCAGCACACTTGTTACTACCTGTTGATCCGTTTGTTCTTTCAAAAGTGAAATAAAATACTACTTTGTATCGGCGAGTTTCATCTGTCTCGCTAATGAGTGAAATGTCATCAACGGAATGTTCTTTAGACGAATAATATTGATAACTAGGGAGTTCTGCTTTTAAGTACGTTGGTTTTATTGAAGATCCATAGTAATTATCAATATACTCTCTCATTGAACTTTGGTCGTAAGCATTATCAAAATCTCGATAAAAATCATAAATCACACTTTCTTGAGAGCTAACACTAGGTTGTTTCACGCTTTTCGACTTCTTTTCTTCTTTTTCATCAGCAGATTTCTCGTCTTTTTCAGAATTTTCACCCGAATTTAACTTTTCCTTTTCAAAATCTAATTTCTTTTTTTCTAATTCAATTTTTTCTTTTTCAAGCTTCAATTTATCATCTTCTGCACTTGATCCACCGCACGAAGTGATTAATAATCCAACTACCAAATACCCGTAAATTCTTTTCATAGTGTAATAATTAAGTGTTCAAATGTAAAAAAAATATGTAAAACTCTCATTAAAAAATAGTTGTTTACACAATTTCAAGCTTGAACTCAGATGTTTTATGAAAGGTAATATCCGGATAATCTTTTTCCGCCATACTCAATAGAAAGGTTGTTTCAGCTAAAAAAACCAAGTTATCATCTTTATCCACAGCGATGTTATTTCCCTTTGCACGTTTAAATGACTCCAATTGTTCCTTGTTATCTGTTGTTAACCAACAAGCTTTGAAATAATTTCTGGGCACAAAGCGACAATTTGCACCATATTCATGAATCAAGCGGTAATTGATTACTTCAAATTGAAGTTGACCAACCGTGCCAACAATTTTTCGATTTCCCGGTTGTTGAATAAAAAGCTGTGCAACCCCTTCATCTATCAATTGTCGGATTCCTTTATCAAGCTGTTTGGATTTCAAAGGATCTAGATTTTCCAGTTCCATGAAAATTTCAGGAGAAAAACTTGGAATCCCCTTGAACATCATCACCTCCCCTGCTGTTAATGTATCTCCTATCTTGAAATTCCCCGTGTCATACAATCCAATTACATCACCCGGATATGCATCATCTATCACGCTTTTATCTTGTGCCATGAAGGATGTTGGATTTGCAAATTTCATTTTCTTTTCAAGTCGCACGTGCTGGTAAAATGTATTTCGTTCAAATCTCCCAGAAACTACGCGTAAAAATGCAATGCGATCTCTGTGTTTTGGATCTAGATTGGCGTGAATTTTAAAAACAAATCCACTGAACTGATTATCAATTGGTTCAACTTTTCGCTTATCAGTTTCTCTTCCTCTCGGAGAAGGTGAAATTTCACAAAACGTATCCAATAATTCTTTGACACCAAAATTGTTTACTGCAGAACCAAAAAACACGGGAGCTACATCACCGCTCAAGTAATTGTCTCTATTAAAAGCATCATAAACCGCTTCAATCATCTCTAATTCACCACGAAGCTCTTCAGCTGGATTTACTCCAATAATTTCATCCAATTGGCTATCATCTATATCTGAAATAGATACAACATCATCAGAAATCTTTGTTTTATTTGCTGAAAATAAGTTTAATCCTTTTTGATAGATATTATAAACCCCTTGAAAACGATCCCCCATACCAATGGGCCATGTCAATGGTCGAACTTTTATATCTAGTGATTTTTCTAATTCATCTAATAATTCAAAAGGATCTTTCCCATCGCGGTCCATTTTATTGATGAAGATAATAACCGGAGTTTTTCGCATTCTACAAACCTCCATCAATTTTTTGGTTTGTTCCTCAACCCCATTTGCACAGTCAATCACAAGAATCACGCTATCAACTGCAGTTAACGTTCTAAAGGTATCTTCAGCAAAATCTTTGTGACCAGGTGTATCTAGAATATTAATTTGCTTACCCCCATATCCAAATGCCATAACCGATGTGGCAACAGAAATACCTCTCTGTTTTTCAATTTCCATAAAATCTGAAGTAGCTGACTTTTTAATCTTATTATTCTTCACCGCACCAGCAGTTTGAATGGCTCCTCCAAATAAAAGCAATTTTTCGGTCAGGGTAGTTTTACCCGCATCTGGATGAGAAATGATGCCAAAAGTTCTTCGTTTTTCGATTGCATTTAGGTTACTCATGGTGTAAATAAACAAAAAAGACTGCACAAGGCAGCCTTCTGGTTAAAGAAATTTAAAAAATTAAACTATTTCGTTTGCTGAAAAATGAAATTCACCTTCAATTTCTGCATTTTCGTCAGAGTCAGAACCGTGAACAGCATTTCTACCTTTGCTTTCTGCGTAGTATTTACGAATTGTACCTTCAGCTGCTTCAGCCGGATCAGTAGAACCAATTAACGCACGAAAATCAGCTACAGCATTTTCTTTTTCTAGAATAGCAGCTACGATTGGACCTGAAGTCATGTATTCTACTAATTCACCATAAAAAGGTCTTTCAGCATGAACTTCGTAAAATTTTTGAGCTTGTTCAGTAGTTAATTGCGTTAATTTCATCGCTTTAACAGTAAACCCTGCTTGAATGATCATATCTAAAATTTTACCCATGTGCCCGTTTTCGATTGCATCAGGCTTAAGCATTGTGAACGTTCTATTTGTTGCCATTTTTTTTTGATTTTTTTCTAATTTGGGTGCAAAGATAGCAATATTTTATTGAGTTTATTGGATAAAGTTTTATAGTGTCACAGTAGTTTTGTAAATTTGCAGCTCATTTTAAAGAAAAAAATAATGAGTACAACTGAAAAACTTGGATACAAAGTTAAAGATATCAGCTTGGCTGATTGGGGTCGTAAAGAAATTAAGTTAGCGGAAGCTGAAATGCCTGGGTTAATGTCCTTGCGTGAAGAATATGGAAATTCAAAACCATTAGCTGGTGCACGTATCGCTGGTTGTTTACACATGACAATACAAACTGCTGTTTTAATTGAAACATTAGTTGAACTTGGAGCTGAAGTAAGTTGGTCATCTTGTAATATTTTCTCAACGCAAGATCATGCTGCTGCTGCAATAGCTGCTGCTGGAATTCCAGTTTATGCATGGAAAGGAATGAACGAAGAAGAATTTGATTGGTGTATCGAACAAACCTTGTTTGCTTTTACAAATGGTGAACCTCTTAATATGATATTGGATGATGGAGGTGATTTAACAAATATGGTGTTTGATCGCTATCCTGAATTGACTGCAGCAATTAAAGGTCTTTCTGAAGAAACAACGACTGGGGTTCACAGATTGTACGAGCGCAAGAAAAACGGAACGTTAGTAATGCCTGCAATCAACGTAAACGATTCAGTAACAAAATCTAAATTTGATAATAAATACGGTTGTAAAGAATCCTTAGTTGATTCAATTCGTCGTGCTACTGATACTATGATGGCAGGAAAAGTTGCTGTTGTTTGTGGATACGGTGACGTTGGAAAAGGTTCTGCTGCTTCATTAAAAGGTGCTGGAGCTCGCGTAATCGTAACTGAAATTGATCCAATTTGTGCGCTGCAAGCTGCAATGGACGGTTTTGAAGTTAAACGACTTGACTCTGTTGTTAATCAAGGAGATATTATCGTAACTACCACTGGTAACAAAAATATCGTTGTAGGTCGTCATTTTGAAAAAATGAAAGATAAAGCAATCGTTTGTAACATTGGGCATTTTGACAATGAAATCGATATGGCTTGGTTAAACACAAACTTTGGTTCAACTAAATATACTGTGAAACCACAAGTAGATATTTACAACGTAAATGGAAACGAAATCATTATTCTGGCTGAAGGACGATTGGTTAATTTAGGTTGTGCAACAGGACATCCATCATTTGTAATGTCGAATTCATTTACCAACCAAACGTTGGCTCAGTTGGAATTATGGCAAAACTCTGCAAACTATGAAAATGATGTTTATATGTTACCTAAACATTTAGATGAAAAAGTAGCTCGTTTACATTTAGCAAAAATTGGTGTTGAACTAGAAACATTATCTGATGACCAAGCTGATTATATTGGCGTTAAGGTTGAAGGTCCTTTCAAAGCAGAACACTACAGATATTAATAAATAGGATTTTTGATAGTAAGTCGTCTCAAAATTGGGGCGACTTTTCTTTTTAGTTTGATTTTAATTTCTTCTGTTTTTTTCGGTTCGATTTTATTACTTTTGCACGAAATTATGAAGGTTTTCAAAGGTCTAGAGGGTGTTCAACAAATAAAAAAACCTGTCATTACGATAGGCACATTCGATGGAGTACATTTAGGACACCAGAAAATAATCGAAAATTTATTAAACGAGGCTGATGCTGTTGGCGGAGAATCTGTATTGATGACATTTTCACCTCATCCAAGAATGGTATTGTTTCCTGATGCACACAATTTACAGTTAATCCAAACTGAAGAAGAGAAATTACAGAAATTAGCAACCACTGGAATTGAAAATTGTATAATTTTCCCGTTCACCTTTGAATTTTCACGATTATCAGCGATGGAATTTGTTCGAGATATTCTTGTTAATACATTGAGTATTCATACCATAATAATTGGCTACGATCATCAATTTGGTCGAAATCGAGAAGGGAATATTAACTATTTAAAAGAAGTTTCCAGTATTTATGATTTTCAAGCGGTAGAAATCCCAGCAAAGGAAATTGATGAAGTAAATGTAAGTTCTACCAAAATAAGAAGATCCATACTTGATGGAGATATTGAACTTGCTAATCAGTACCTCGGAAACCCCTACATTTTAACCGGAATTGTTGTTAAAGGAAATCAAATAGGTCGTACAATTGGCTTTCCAACAGCGAATTTATCGATTGGAGATTCAACGAAAATAATTCCAGGTAATGGCGTCTATTTAGTACACATTCGGTATCGAAATGTGCTTCTGAATGGGATAATGAACATTGGTGTTAGACCAACGATTGGAGACTCCTTTGAAAATCGGATAGAAATTCATATATTTGATTTCAATGAAGATATTTACGGTCAAGAACTACAAGTGCTTGTTATCAAAAAAGTTAGAAACGAAGCAAAATTCGATTCAGTTCAGCAATTGGCCATTCAAATTGAAGAAGACGTTCGTTGTGCCCGCGATTTTTTTATTTCTTCTTAATTGCGGAATTTCCCAAAAATTTGATTTCAAAATTTATCGTTGGGAAGAAGTCCAAAATGCTAATCCAGATACCATTTATGGTCTGAGTTTCTCAAAAGAAAAAAGATCTGAGTTACCCATTGAATTGGGTAAATTCCTGAATTTGCGCTATTTAAACATAAACAAAAATAAAATCCATGTGCTTCCAGATTTTCTAGACACTTTAAAAGAATTAGAAGTTTTAGAAGCTGAAAAAAATGAAATTGCCTATTTCCCTTCTTCCTTAACCAGGTTATTTAAAATTCGCATCATTAATTT
>JBIKQS010000332.1:0-2940 GCA_044349575.1 Crocinitomicaceae bacterium | reverse complement strand
GAGTACGTATCTGCTTCTGGTGTTAAAGTATACAAAAATGGAGTTTATAAAGGAGTCGTTTCTGGACTTGAATTTAAGAAAGCATTATTTTCTATATGGTTGGGAACCAAACCACCAAGTTCAGATTTAAAAAATAAATTACTTGGAAAAGTATAAAGCTTTTTAAAACCTTTCATTTTTATTTGATTTCAATTTCTTAAAGAATCTCTTTTCATAGATAATGTGAGATTTACATTTTTTCAATGTGAAATTAGTACTTTTGTCTACCTTTTTTGATAACATGATCATCAAGAGGCGAAAGAAGAAACTTATTTACAAAATAATTAATGAATCATACACTTAAACTATCTGGTTTAGAGCCGCTTATTGTTACTCCTGAAAGTAATTTTGTAAACGTTGGCGAGAGAACAAACGTAACAGGTTCCAAGGCATTTTTGCGGATGATAAAAGAGGGTGATTTTGAATCTGCCTTAGCTGTGGCATTGGATCAAGTGGAAGGTGGTGCCCAAATTATAGATGTGAACATGGATGAAGGCATGATTGATGGGAAAGAAGCCATGGTAAAATTTCTCAATCTCATTGCTTCTGAACCTGACATAGCCAGAGTTCCAATTATGATTGATAGTTCAAAATGGGAAATTATTGAGGCTGGTTTAAAATGTATACAAGGAAAAGGAGTTGTTAATTCAATTTCTTTAAAGGAGGGAGAAGAGAATTTTATTCACCAAGCGAAAACAATCAAACGTTATGGAGCTGCTGTAATTGTTATGGCTTTTGATGAAAAAGGTCAAGCTGATTCGTACGAGCGAAGAATCGAAATATGCAAAAGATCTTATGATATTTTAGTTGATGTAGTTGGATTTTCATGTGAAGATATCATTTTTGATCCCAATATATTTCCTGTAGCAACTGGAATGGAAGAGCACAATAATAATGCACTTGATTTTTTTAAGGCTACAAAATGGATTCGTGAAAATCTTACAGGGGCACATGTAAGTGGTGGAGTTTCCAATGTTTCTTTTTCATTTAGAGGGAACAATAAAGTTCGAGAAGCCATGCATGCTTCCTTCTTGTATCACGGTATTCAGCACGGAATGGACATGGGTATCGTAAATCCTACAATGCTTGAAGTGTATTCAGATATTGATAAAGAACTTTTAGACTTTGTAGAAGATGTTTTGTTAAATCGTAGATCAGATGCAACCGAACGTCTTTTAGAATATGCCGAAACGGTGAAAGGGGATGGCAAGACCAGGGAAGTTGATTTATCATGGAGAAATGTTTCGGTACAAGAACGACTTTCATATGCTTTGGTGAAAGGAATTGTAGAATTTATTGACGCTGATGTTGAAGAATGCAGAAAATTATATGATCGCCCAGGTTGTTAAGTCGGCACGTGTTATGAAAAAGGCGGTGGCTTATTTATTGCCTTTCATTGAAGCTGAAAAGGATGGGAAAAGTTCTTATGCTGGAAAAATTTTAATGGCAACCGTTAAAGGAGATGTCCATGATATTGGGAAAAATATTGTTGGAGTTGTATTGGCGTGTAATAATTACGAGGTGATAGATATCGGTGTAATGGTTCCCGCAGAAAAGATTATTGAAACAGCAATAAAAGAAAATGTTGATGTTATTGGTTTGAGTGGATTAATTACGCCGTCTTTGGATGAAATGGTTCATATTGCTAAAGAAATGGAACGTGCAGGTTTATCCATTCCGTTACTGATTGGAGGAGCAACCACTTCAAAGGTGCATACAGCTGTTAAAATTGAACAGCATTATATGAAAGGACAAACAGTTCATGTTTTGGATGCTTCACGATCGGTAACCGTTGTTGAAAGTTTGTTGGGTTATAAAAAAGAGGGTTTTGTACAAGATTTAAAAGTTGAATATGCAAGATTGCGTGAGCACCATGAAAAGCATCGTGGTGCAAAACAATTATTGACTTTGCCAGAAGCCCAGGAAAATAAATTGAAACTAAATTTTGACGACAATACGATTTATTCACCTAATTTTTTAGGAGTTAAATCTTTGAATAATATTGATTTACGTGAAATATCAGCGTTTATTGATTGGACTCCATTTTTCCAAACATGGGAATTGCACGGTAGATTTCCTGCGATTTTAACAGATGAGGTTGTAGGAAATGAGGCAACAAAGTTATTTGAGGACGCTCAACACATGTTGGAACAGATTATACATGAAAAATGGTTGGAAGCACGAGCTATTTTTGGTTTATTTCCTGCAAATTCTGTTGGAGATGATATTGAGATTTACGAGGATTTAAACCGCGAAACGATTCTTACTATTCAACGAACACTTAGACAACAAACTAAAAAAACGGCAGGACAACCCAATATTGCCTTGGCAGATTATATTGCACCAAGAGATTTGGGAATTAACGATTACATTGGAGGATTTGTAGTTACCACTGGAATTGGTATAGACGAACATGTTGAGAGATTTGAAAAAAATCATGATGATTATAGTTCAATTATGTTGAAAGCATTGGCAGATAGATTGGCAGAAGCTCTTGCAGAATACTTACACGCAGATGTACGTACCAAATATTGGGGATATGGAGCAAATGAAGTTTTATCGAATGAAGATGTTATTGCAGAAAAATATCGAGGAATTAGACCAGCCCCAGGTTATCCTGCTTGTCCTGACCATCAAGAAAAAATCGGTTTATTTTCATTGTTGAATGCAACTGATATTACAGGTGTTTTTTTAACAGAAAGTTTAGCAATGATGCCCGCTTCTTCAGTAAGTGGATGGTATTTTGGACATCCGGATGCACGTTATTTTGGCCTTGGTAAAATTACAATGGAACAAGTCGAAGATGTAGCAAAGCGTAAAGGTGTTTCTGTTACTGAAATTGAAAGATGGTATAGCAGTATTTTAAATTAATTGGATAAGCCTTCGGAATGAAAACTAAAT
>JBIKQS010000333.1:0-2940 GCA_044349575.1 Crocinitomicaceae bacterium | reverse complement strand
AAGTTATTGGAGGAGGTTCGCCGATCGTAAAAGAAATAGTTGAGTTTGGACAGCCAGATGGATTTGAGGCTGTAATAAATTTCATTTGATAATTACCAGGTGCAAGATTCTCAAACAATGCATATGTTGCAGAAGTATACCCTGTGGAATTGGGTGAATAAAATAAAGGTGTTCCTGACGCACTGCAAAGAACATAGCGCCAAGGACCGGTACAGGCACATGTAATACTGTTAATTTGTGCTGTTGCAGAACCTAGACCTCCATTACACAAAGCACTACCAATATTAATTCCGTATGGCTGAACACCAGTACACTGCCCCCACACACCTACCTTGCTCACTATCAGAAACATAGCAAGCAAAAAAGCAACCCGTAAAAAGAATTTATGCGTAAAAGTGTGCAAAAAACCTAAAATTAGAGGGCTAATTTACGAAAACTAAAGGAGAGTGCCAAAAATTGTGTAAGGAAAAGAATGTAACTTGAAACGCATATTTTCCAAGGGAAATCTCAATTTAAAGCATCCGTGAAAGGGGTGGTTCTTTATTCTCAAAACATTCACTATATCCTGAATAGCTTCTATATTGAAAAATAGATGACGTTAAGCAATAGGTTTAGGGAAATAAGAAACTAAACCAATGAGGATATTTGCGTCTTTATATTCGGGCTGATCCCGTATGACATCCATCATAAACTCAATTTGATACGATAAACGATCGGCGCTCTCATAATCCACAAAATCAAAACGCAACTCAACATGCCCTTCCCAAAAATTTGCGATATCACCGGTTACAAGTACTTCTCGACCTGAAGATTGAAGATCTTTTTTCATCTTTTCAAGCTCGGTCTCTGTATTTGCGTAATAGTCATTTACCAAATGGTTAATTCGCTCAAAAAATTGTTCTTTCGTGCTGTAGTTAGAACGTGAAATTTGCTTGCTATAAATGAATTCTTCTGCCATTTTTCTTTTTTACCAATGATTATACAACATGTCAATGAGTTTTCGGTCAATTGGTGCGTACTCGGTTGTCTCTGTCCATTTTTGTTGAAAAATGCTTTCCGGATAGGTGTAACTGTCATTTGTAAGTCCCAAAGATTGCGTTAGTTCTTCACGTAACAGGTGTTTTTGACTCGCTATGTCTTTGCAGCGGATAATATCCACATACATAGATCCGCGCTTTATTATTTTTCCGGAATTGATCACAAACAAGCCCCAATTTCCCTCCGTTAGGTCTTCAGAATCTGGTTCAAAAGCATTGTATTCTTTTTGTGAGCCTAATATAATTTGATAATTAGATTCATGCTCCTTATCCACGATAGTAATGGAGATTGGATCAATTATTTCGTTTAACTCGTTAACAATTCGGTCTAATTCATCCATCAAATAGCCTCGTTTTTCTCCCCGAACAAAGATTTTCACATCGGTAGTCCATCTCGAAATTTCACTTTCACCCTCTAATTCTGAAAATTTGGCGATTTTGTTAAAGTAATCCCTTTCCTCTTTTGAAAATTGTTTATCCTGCCCCGGATCGTAGTCGCCATAAGGGTTCAGTTCCTTTTTTGCTTTTGAAGGGTTGTTTATTCCATTGGCGAAATTTAAAAGCGGCTCGTTTGATAGCAAAACGAATCCGACAAAAATTCCAATAATGAAAAGAGCTACAGATTTCATATTCAGTTAAGTTGATTTTACTTAATTTGGCAATTATATTACGCAGTCGTTTTTTAAAAATAACAGAGAGTATCCATTTTGTGAAATACTTTTTTATGATTTCTACCATGACTAATCGATTTTTCAGTCCAGTTTACCTTGTCAGAATATGCATTTTTCTGATTTCACTTCCTGCCTTTTCACAGTTTACTCCACCTCTTTTAACTCAAGGTTCACGCATCATTGATCAAACTGGCTCGGACTTCATCATTAAAGGCGTCAATTGGTGGGGAATAAATGGCTCGCACATTCCGTATTCGCAAGATCACAGCAAAGGCACCAACACCCACGCCATGCCTTTTGGGGTTCACATTCAGGATATCGACACCATCATTTCTGCCATCAAAAATGCCGGATTCAACACGATTCGGTTGCCTTTTTCCAATCAAATGCTGCACGATGCTACAAAAACGGAAAAAGAGTGGGTGGGGCCAAACACAGAATTAATTGGACTAACGCCACTGCAAGTGATGGATGTTATCGTGGAGAAACTTACTGATAATGGCTTATTTGTTTTGCTCAACAATCATTCCACGACCACGCATTGGTGTTGTAATTACGATTTTAACGGGTTGTGGTATGGAAAAAATGAGTTCTACTCGCAAACTACCGAACAGTGGATTGCAGATTGGAAAATGCTCGCAGGTCGCTACAAGGAAAACAAACTGGTAATTGGTGCCGATTTGCGAAACGAGGTTAGACCCTTGCGAAAAAAGGGCTTGCCACTTCCAAAAAATCCAAATTGGGGAAGGAATGCGATCCATGAAGTTCAGCCCAATTGGTTGATAGTTGTTGAAGGAATTAATGCACGCGTTCATTTTTTAACCCAGCTTACCTTTCCGCACTTAAAACCAGTCGTGAAAAAACCGGTTAAATTGAAGGTTCCAAATAAAGTAGTTTATGAAGTTCACAATTATTCATTCAGTTGGATAAAAGCAAATTTGCTTCGCCAGAAGAAGCAGAAAAAATACGGTTCGGTGAGTTCAGAACTTCGCAAAGCGGAATACGAACGAAATTGGGGTTTTGTGATGAATGAAAATTTTGAACACGTGGCTCCGGTTCTTTTAGGCGAATTTGGTTGTAGCTCCCTTGGTACAGACGTTGAACCATGGCTCAAAGACCTAACAGATTTTGTGCAGGATAAAAAAATGGGCTTCTGCTGGTGGACTTTAGAAGAGGAATTAACCAATGAAGGCAGCTACGGAATTATGAATGCCGATTTATCAAAAATCAAT
>JBIKQS010000064.1:0-9892 GCA_044349575.1 Crocinitomicaceae bacterium | reverse complement strand
CGAAGTTTACTCGCTTACTCATCTTATAAAAGGGTTGATTTTACTTGTGAATTTCTTTGTAACATCAGTCACTTTCCATTACTATGTAGATAATTAATTTTGTAGAAAAAATTACATTATGAAAGTTAGTATATTACTTATTGTCTCCATTCTTACTTTTGGAATATTGAATTCATGTTCATCAAATTTGAATAATGACTCAGCATCAAATGAACCAAAAATTATCAATAAGGAAAAATTTGATCAATTAGTCAAAGATTCAAATACACGAATAATGGATGTGCGCACGCCAGGAGAAGTTTCAGAAGGATACATCGCAGGAGCAATAATATTTAACGATATTAACGATTCAAACTTTGATGCCAATCTGGATAAATTGGATAAATCAAAGAATTACATTGTTTATTGTAAAAGCGGTGGCAGAAGTTCAAGGGCTGTGGAAATAATGCGTGAAAAGGGATTTAAAAAAGTCTATGATTTAGAAGGTGGGATTAGCAATTGGACTGGTGGGTTGAAGCATTAAAATGTGGTTGAAAAAACGGTTTTTGACAGGTGTATTAGCAGCTGTATTGATAGGGATTTTGGCTCTATTTATTGCACAATTTACACCGAGTTATTTAAATAGCATTTTAGTTGCCTTACTCCTTGGAATCGGGATAAATAACTTTACTAAAATACCAGAAATTCTTAGTCCAGGGTTGGTTTTCACGAGTAGTAAAATGTTGGAATTTTCAATTATTTTCCTTGCATTTAGCATAAATTACCAGAGTATTTCCAATTTAGGAATTTCAAGCTTTTCAGTTATTTTCCTCACTGTTTTTGTGGTGCTGTTTAGTATCTTTTTTTTAGCAAAAAAATTTAATTGCCCAAGTTCAACAGGCTGGTTAATAGGTTTCGGAACAGCCATTTGTGGTTCATCTGCAATAGCTGCATTGGCACCATCGGTATCAAAAAACAAAGAAGATGTTGCAGTTTCTATGTCGGTTGTGAATTTATTTGGATCCCTGGGAATGATAATACTTCCATTGCTCTTTGTGCGTTTCAATTTTTCGACCAATCAATTAGGCATCTTACTCGGAGGTTCACTTCATTCTGTTGGTAATGTGGTTGGAGCGGGTTACTCGATTTCGGATGATGTTGGCGAAGCATCAATGACTATCAAATTGGCCAGAGTGGCCTTACTTTCGCCAGCTCTATTGTTTTTTAATTATCTAGTTAATCGAAAATCGATGAGTACGTGGGTTGATTACATTCGACTTCCTTGGTATTTAATTGGTTTCTTTAGTATCTCTATTGTTAGCTCGATTATTGATTTTACTCCAGATTTCCTTGTTCAAACTGAATTTTTAGGCAAATTGGTTCTTACCATTGCTATGGCTGCGATTGGTTTGAAAGTCAGTTTTAAAACACTTATAAATAGTGGTAAAAAAGGCTTACTTTTTGGTCTGGTTATTTTTACAATACAAATTTCGCTTCTCCTTTTGGGAGCATTTTTCGTTGGCTAAAAGTCAATGAAATATGTAACATATATCACAAGTTGTAAAATATAGAGTTCCTAATTTTGTAGGAAATAAATTAATACACGGATTATGAAAGTTGAACAAATTTACACCGGTTGTATAGCTCATGCAGCATATTACCTAGAAAGCAATGGAGAAGCAGCAATTTTTGATCCGCTTCGCGAAGTTCAGCCTTATATCGATCGAGCGTCAGTTGATGGAGCTAAAATTAAATATGTTTTTGAGACACATTTTCATGCTGATTTTGTATCTGGTCATATAGATTTAGCTAATAAAACAGGTGCTCAAATAGTCTATGGTCCAACAGCTAAAACGGAATTTGAGGCACTAGTTGCAACAGACAATCAAGTTTTTGAAATTGGTAAATACAAGGTTAAGGTATTGCATACGCCAGGCCACACAATGGAAAGCACTACCTATTTGTTAATTGATGAAAATGGTATAGAACATGGCATAATTACAGGTGACACCTTGTTTATTGGAGATGTCGGAAGGCCCGATTTGGCACAACAGGTTATTTCTGATCTAACACAGGAAAAATTAGCTGGCCATTTATTTGATTCACTTAGAAACAAAATAATGCCTTTAGCGGACGAGTTAATTGTTTATCCAAATCATGGGGCGGGAAGTGCTTGTGGCAAAAAAATGAGTAAAGAAACGACGGATACACTGGGTAATCAAAAACGCACAAACTATGCGTTACGAGCAGATATGACCAAAGATGAATTCGTGAACGAATTATTGACTGGACTGACTGCGCCTCCGGCATATTTCCCCAAGAATGTTCTGATGAATATTCAAGGTTATGAAAGTCTGGATTTGGTTATGGATCGTGGAAAAAAGGCTTTAAATCCAACTGAATTTGAACTTGTTGCAAATGAAACAGAGGCGCTCATTTTGGATACCCGAACTCCTGATGTATTTGCTAAGGGATTTATACCAAATTCCATAAACATTGGTTTAGATGGAAGTTTTGCCATGTGGGTGGGAGAAATGATTGCGGATATCAAGCAGGAAATTTTGTTGGTAACAGAACCTGAACGCGAAGAGGAGGCAATAATTCGTTTGTCACGGGTGGGATATGACAATACGATTGGGTATTTGCAAGGAGGATTTGAAGCATGGAAAAATGAAAACAAAGAAATCGACCATGTGGAACGAATTTCAGCTAGTGAATTAGAAAATAAGCATAAAGAAAATCCAATAATTATTGATGTTCGCAAACAAAGCGAATTTGATTCTGAGCATGTGGAAAAGGCTATTAATATCCCATTAAATCAAATCAATCAGCGATTTTCCGAAATTCCAAGTGAACAAAATTTCATCGTTCATTGTGCAGGTGGTTATCGAAGTATGATTGCAGCTTCAATTTTAAAATCAAGAGGATATCATAATTTTGTAGATGTGGAAGGAGGAATGGCAGAAATTCTAAAAACGGCAACTCCTAAAACAGAATATGTTTGTCCAACAACTTTATTGTAACCAAAAAATTAGCAACCTAGAATAGACGGCAGGAAATCTACCGTCGATTTTTAATTAATATTATATGAAACAAACACTCTTAACCAATTGGCACCTCATGCGAATTTTACGTCTCGTCCTAGGTGGATTTGTCATGTATGATGGATTCAAATCTCATCAATACCTTTTTATGTTTTTTGGTGCGGCCTTTATGGGAATGGCATTGTTTAATATTGGTTGTTGTGGCCCTCAAGGATGCTCGATTCCTGAAAGTAAAAATACTGACCCATTGAAAGATGAAGATATTGTTTTTGAAGAAGTAAAATAAAATTGACAGAAATGAACAAGGAATTTTGGAACAAACGCTATTTGGAAGATGATTTTGCTTACGGAAAAGCGCCAAATGATTTTTTGCAAATGCAAGAATTTCCTAACGGTTCAAAAATTCTGTGCTTAGCAGAAGGTGAAGGACGAAACGGAGTGTTTTTAGCCAAACTTGGTCACGAAGTTACATGTATTGATTATTCTGAATCAGGAATTCATAAAATGCAACAATTGGCTAGAGAAAACAAGGTAGAAATTAAAACAATCTGTGCAGATTTAGCAGATGTGAAGCTTGAATCAAATACATGGGATGGAATAGTACTCATTTTTGGTCATTTTCCCGAAGAACTAAGAAAACAGGTTCATGAACAGATTTATTCTGCGTTAAAGCCAGGTGGAAAGTTGCTATTGGAAGCCTACCATAAAGATCAAATATATTTCAAAACAGGAGGTCCAATGACGGATAAATTATTGTATTCGGAAGAAGAATTGAAATCTGATTTTAAAGCATTTACATTCCTTAAAATTGAAAAGAAAGAAAGAGACGTACACGAAGGTCAATACCATTTTGGAAAAGCAGCTGTAGTTCAGGTCATTGGGTTGAAATAAGTTCTCGGGAATTTTAAACCTTAGTTTTTATACGTTTATCCGACTAAAAAAAGATTCCAACGAGATTTCAAAATAAAGAGTTAGCGCATGTAGCGTACTAATAGAAATATTGACTTTGGTAGTTTCTATCCTAGCAATATGAATTCCGGTGTCATTATACACATCTTCTTGGGTTAAGCCACGCTCCTCTCGTAATTGTTTGATTAACATAACAATTTGATTGATTAATTCTTGGTTTTTTAGCTGACCTTTGCCCATTTAAGAGCAAAATGACACATTTGTAAGTAGTTTATTAATGACATATTTGTCATTTTAATATATTTGTAAAAAAATTGCAATGAAAACTAAATTACTTTTAAGCTTTGTCTTGGCGGCGAACCTACTTTTATCTCAAAATAATAAAGAATTTGACGATTTACCTTCTGGTATTTATTTCAAAGATGCAAATCAAATTACTGCACTAGATCCAACACTTGTAAATTTTACAAAAAAAGGAAATCGCATTGCACAGGCTTATGGCTTTAAGGCAAAATCAATTGGTGAATTAACGGGAAGAGAAGCAAATTATTTGGTTAAAAGTGATGTTAAATTTTATTTTAAATTTAAACCAGAAGAAAAAGAGTTGAATTCATCTAATGCAAATGCAACTAATAAAGTTGGTGAAGAAAATTATATGAATATCCTTATGTCAGGAGCTAATTCGAAAGCAATAAGTCCAAATGAATTTAAACTTGTTCGTTTTACCATAAAGAAAGGAAAGAGAACATATTTCGCCGGAAAATATTTAGACGTATTAGGTTTGAACATAAATTATTCATTAAAATCAGAAGAAGTATTTGATTTTAAATACAAGAAAATTGGCGAGAATTTGTTTGAAGTTTATTTTCCTATGGGAATAATACCAGGTGAATATTGTTTCGTTTACTTGGATAACTCAACATCAAATTTAGACGACTACTTAATTACCAACAATAATACAAAAGTATTTGATTTTTCGGTGAAGTAATACCATTTAATTTAATAGCACAATACAAACCGTTGAATTTTGATGTAGCTTCAAAATTTCATAATTTTGCCTTATGTTGAACATGGAGCAAAATCTAGCCAAACTAAAAAATATATGTGCAATTTACCATGTAGATAAAATGTACTTGTTTGGTTCTGCTTTAAACTCAAGTTTTTCGAATCACAGCGATATTGATCTCCTTGTAAAATTCAAACAAATGGATTTGGCTAAGTATTTTCAAAACTACATGGAATTGAAAGAGAACTTAGAATCATTGTTCGGAAGAAAAGTTGACTTACTCGAAGAACAGACATTGAAAAATCCAATTCTTATTAAATCCATTAATAAATCAAAAGAATTAATTTATGGATGAGAGAATTCTTAAATGGTTGTATGATATTCAATCTGCAATCAAAGAAATTGATAGCTATTTTGAAAAAGAAGAAAAAGACTTTTTGAAATACAAATCTAATTTAATGCTTAAACGAGCTATAGAGCGTGACTTAGAAATCATTGGGGAAGCAATAAATCGAATTATCACAAAAGATTCTTCTTTCGTCGATAAAATAACCGACAGCAGGGCAATTATTGGTCTTCGCAACCAGGTTATCCATGCATACGATTCAATTTCTGACGAAAATATTTGGGCAATTTTAATCAATCACCTTCCAAAGTTAAAATCAGAAATAAATGCTTTAATTGAAGAATCTTAAATTGTTCATTACATATTCCTTCGATACTGTCCACCAACCTCAAACAAAGCATTCGTTACTTGGCCCAACGAAGCATGCTTACATGTTTCCATCAATTCTTCGAACATGTTGCGGTTGTTGATGGCTGCGTCTTGCACTTTAAGGATTCCTGCTTGTGCTTGTTCTCCTTTCGTAGTATGTAATTCTGCCAACATCTTGATCTGGTATTGCTTCTCTTCTTCCGTTGCTCGAATAACTTCTTTCGGCAAAACCGTTGGTGATCCTTTGGAACTTAAGAAGGTATTTACACCGATGATTGGAAATTCGCCCGTATGTTTTAAAGTTTCGTAATACAAGGATTCTTCCTGAATTTTTGAGCGTTGATACATCGTTTCCATGGCACCTAACACCCCTCCACGTTCTGTAATGCGATCAAATTCAGTTAAAACGGCTGCTTCAACTAATTCAGTTAATTCTTCAATAATAAATGCTCCTTGTAATGGATTTTCGTTTTTAGCCAACCCTAATTCGCGATTGATTATCAACTGAATAGCCATCGCTCTGCGCACTGATTCTTCCGTTGGAGTTGTAATCGCCTCGTCATAAGCGTTTGTATGTAATGAATTACAGTTATCGTAAATTGCATACAAGGCCTGTAGAGTAGTTCTAATATCGTTGAAATCAATTTCTTGTGCATGTAACGAGCGACCTGAAGTTTGAATGTGGTATTTCAACATTTGGGCACGTGAATTCGCCCCGTATTTTTTAGCCAAGGCCTTCGCCCATATTCTTCGGGCAACACGTCCTATCACTGCATATTCCGGATCAATTCCATTGGAGAAAAAGAACGAAAGGTTTGGTCCAAAATCATTGATGTCCATTCCTCGACTCAAGTAATATTCTACATACGTAAATCCATTTGCCAGTGTGAATGCCAACTGCGTAATTGGATTTGCACCTGCCTCAGCGATGTGGTAACCTGAAATGGAAACAGAATAGAAATTTCGAACACCCTGATTGATAAAATACTGTTGAACATCTCCCATCAAACGCAAGGCAAATTCAGTAGAGAAAATACAGGTGTTTTGTGCCTGATCTTCTTTCAAAATATCGGCTTGTACCGTTCCGCGAACTTGCGTTAATGTTTCCGCTTTGATTTTCGCATAAACATCAGCTGGTAGAACTTGATCTCCGGTAACGCCCAACAACATCAATCCCAATCCATCATTTCCTTCAGGCAAATCTCCTTGGTATCTTGGTCGTTCAGTTCCTTTTTCTTTATATATCGCAGCGATTTTTGCTTCTATTTCCGCTTCTAGTCCATTAGTTTTGATGTACTTTTCACAATTTTGATCGATAGCCGCATTCATGAAAAATGCCAACAACATCGGTGCTGGACCGTTGATTGTCATAGAAACTGAAGTTGCAGGGTGACTCAAATCAAACCCAGAATACAATTTTTTCGCATCGTCCAAACAGCAAATGGAAACACCGGAATTACCGATTTTACCATAAATATCGGGTCTAACATCTGGATCGTTACCATACAAGGTTACAGAATCAAATGCAGTTGAAAGTCGTTTTGCAGGCATGCCCAAACTCACGTAATGGAAGCGTTTATTAGTTCTTTCCGGGCCGCCTTCACCTGCGAACATACGTGTTGGATCTTCTCCTTCACGTTTAAACGGAAACAAGCCCGCAGTATATGGAAATTCTCCAGGATAATTTTCTTGTAGTACCCAACGTAAAATATCTCCCCAACTCGAATACTTTGGTGATGCTACTTTTGGGATTTGAGAATGAGAAAGTGATTCAGTATGTGTTTGAATGCTCAATACTTTGTCACGAACCTTGAATTGATATTCAGGATTTTTGAACGCTTGTTTTTTCTCGTCCCAATTTTCAATAATCGCCCAATTTTTTGGATCAAAGTTGAGTTTTTCCTCTTCAAAAGCTTCTTGAAGTCCTTTTATCAAGCGATCTTTGTCTTCAATTTTGGAATTTGCCAAAGTTTGAATGGACGTAGTTAATCCATACAGCTTTTCGGCAACTTCCACTTGTTGATTCACCCACTTGTCGTATGCTCGGTTATTTTCTGAGATTTCGGATAAATAACGCGTTCTATCTGGTGGAATTACGAAAATCTTCTCAGACATTTCGCGGGTTATTTCAAACGTTGAATTCAAAGAAACCCCTGTTTTTTCAACGATTTTATCCATAATCACTTTATACAAGGAGTTCATTCCAGGATCGTTAAACTGAGACGCGATAGTTCCGTAAACCGGCATATCATCTACGTTCTTTTCCCACAAATTATGGTTCCGTTGGTATTGTTTTCTCACGTCACGCAAGGCATCAAGCGCTCCTCGTTTATCAAATTTATTCAGTGCAATTACATCGGCAAAATCCAACATATCAATTTTCTCTAACTGGGTAGCCGCACCGTATTCAGGAGTCATCACGTACAAAGAAACATCAGAATGATCCAGAATTTCCGTGTCCGATTGCCCGATTCCGGAAGTTTCCAATATGATTAAATCGTAATTTGCAGCTTTCAATATGCTAATAGCTTCTGCCACGTGCTTGGATAATGCCAAATTAGATTGACGAGTAGCGAGCGAGCGCATGTAAACACGGTCACTTTTAATAGAATTCATTCGGATTCTATCACCAAGTAATGCCCCACCTGTTTTCCGTTTAGAAGGATCTACCGAAACAACGGCAATTTGTTTATCCGTAAAATCAATTAAAAATCGACGTACCAATTCATCTACCAAAGATGATTTCCCTGAACCTCCCGTACCTGTAATTCCGAGAACAGGAATAGATTTTGTTTGCGCTAAATCCCTAATCTTGTTTAGAATATCAACGTTTTCTTGCGGGAAGTTTTCTGCTGCAGAAATTACTCGTGCAATGGATGGAACATTTTTTTCTGCTAATTTCTCCGGCTCATTTGTAATATTTGTTCCAACGGGAAAATCACATTTTTGAATTAAATCGTTGATCATCCCTTGCAATCCCATCGATCTTCCATCGTCTGGATGATAAATGCGTGTGATTCCGTATTCTTGTAATTCGGCTATTTCAGAAGGTAAAATGGTTCCACCTCCTCCACCAAAAATTTTAATGTGAGGTGCGCCTTTTTCCTTCAATAGATCAAACATGTATTTGAAATACTCGATGTGTCCTCCTTGATAAGATGTCATTGCAATTGCCTGCGCATCTTCTTGAATGGCGCAATTCACCACCTCTTCCACAGAACGGTCATGACCTAAGTGAATTACCTCGCAACCTGTAGCTTGGATAATGCGTCGCATAATATTTATTGCGGCATCATGCCCGTCAAAAAGCGATGCAGCTGTTACAATTCTAATTTTATTGGTGGGTATATACGGCGCAACTTGTTCCATTGTGTATGTCTTTTTTTGGTGGGCTAAAATTACAAAAAGCTAATCAATTTTGTTTCTCGATGGCTTTGAATCTTTAAAAAGAGTTCAGAAATCGCCTAATTTTTGTGGATGTAAATTTTACAGATTTAATATCCCGCACGAATGGAAGCAATCCCTTCAGAGATGACACGATATTTTTACCGTCATAATTATATAAATATTGAGCTAATGAATTCAGTTTTTATCTCTAATTTTGTAGAAAATATAATATTATGTATCCAGCCGAACTAGTAAAACCGATGAAAGAAGACTTAACCCAAGTAGGGTTTAAGGAATTAACCACCTCTGAAGCTGTTGATCAAACAATCCAAAACAATCAAGAAACCTTGTTGGTTGTTGTGAATTCCGTATGTGGATGTGCTGCGGGAAATATGCGTCCGGGTGTAAAGTTGGCCCTTAACAATGATAAGTTACCAACCGAATTAGCAACGGTATTTGCCGGGGTTGATGCCGACGCTACAAACCAAGCTAGAAAATATTTTTTACCGTATCCTCCATCTTCGCCTTCTATCGCATTATTCAAAGGCGGCAAATTGGTTCATTTCGTTGAGAGACATCACATTGAAGGAGCTAGTCCACTCATGATTGCGGAGAATTTGACTGAAGCTTTTAATGAATTTTGCTAGATTTTTAGCAAAAAACATTAGTTGATTTAGCAGGGTTAGAAAAGTTTACATAAAAACTCGTTCAATACAGTTTTCGCCGAATGAGTATGGGATGTAAGCCAAACTTGGAATTTCTTTCGTGAGAATTAATCCCGGTTTTTTACCAAGCGAAATACTTCCGTGACTTTGATTTAGCTCCATTGCAAAAGCAGCATTAATCGTAAGT
>JBIKQS010000063.1:0-9908 GCA_044349575.1 Crocinitomicaceae bacterium | reverse complement strand
TAGCTAGTGAAAAATCTAGTTTCATTAACGGAACAGTAATAATTGCTGATGCTGGTTGGACAGCATATTAGTTTCAGCGTGAATTTTGATAATTCTTATTTGTTCCTTATAAATAGAATTCTTTTCTGATTACTGAACTTTGTTTCATAAGTTATTATTCATCAAATACTACGAAAATGGAAACAAAAACAAAAACAAAGAAAAGTTCAATGGATTTTCAAATCAAGGGAAATTGGGAAAATCAAGCTAAAGATTTGAAAAAAAAGTATCCTCAATTAAAAGATGCAGATTTAAAATTTGAAGCTGGGCATGAGATTGAATTAGTAAATCGTCTTTCAAAATCCCTCAATAAAAAAACAGATGAAGTAATCAACATTATTAAAAAAGGTCAAATAGAATAATTAACAACAACCATATTGGAAGATTAGTCATTAAATCCAATAGTTATACTTTTTTAATCATGAATCGCCTAAAAATTAAATACAACTTTGATTTGGTTCAATGTAGGTTTTCTTTTTAGGCGTTTTCTCACTAAATATCAGAAAAAATGGAAACAAGAAATAATACAACAACACTAGTTACAATTGCACTAGCAAGTGCAGCAGTTGGAGCAATTTTAGGGATTTTATTTGCGCCAGAAAAGGGCAGTGTTACAAGAAAAAAATTAGTTGGCGGAGCTAAAAATTTAGCAAGTACATTGAATCCTGTTTTAAGTAATTCATTAGAAGAAAGAATGGATAAACATGAAAAAATCTCTAAAATCTAACTCGTATAATCGATAAATCATCTAAGGTTGCCTATTCTCCAATTGCCTTAGATATTTAGATGACCCGGTTGAAATATACCGGGTTCTTTAACTCTTAAACTATGGAAAACAATCAAGATATTGACGTGCTTACTCAAAATTTGAAACAGTATGTTCGAACCACAATTGAAATTATAAAACTGGAGCTGATAGAAAGAAGTGTGATAATAAGCTCTTACATACTTTTACAAGTAGTACGTTGGATGTTATTTACTATTGCTATACTCATTCTTAGTATTGCCCTTGGATTTTATATCTCAGATTACCTCAATGATTACATTGCTGGATTTGGATTTATTGGCACAATCTACCTGCTGGTTGCTATGATTATGAGTATTTTAAACCAGAGAAAAATTGAAAAATCAATTCAAAATAAAATTATCAATAATCTATTTAGTGAAGATCAGTCTATTAAAATTTCTTGATTTCCCAGATAATTAAATTGCTTTAATTCACCGTTTATTCGGTTTTTTTTTAACTCTTGAATAACAATTTCGTGTTAAAATCTTCAATTTAAGTTCCGAAATAATTTTGGAGTTGCTTGGGATTTCTTTTGGTATAAAATAAAAACTTATGAAAAATTTACAAAAAAGATTGAATCAATTGTATGAACAACAGGCAATTGAAGAGAAGAAAGTACTTGAATCTATACAGCGTTCGATCAATAATTTATCACCGTTAACGGGTATTAAAAATACCGTGAGTGAAATTTTATCAAATGAAGAATTGGAACCTTATTACTCTAAACAGACTTTTACGCTTCTTCTTAATAAAACAATTGATAGTATAGTCCCAAAACCTGATCTTATAAATCAAACAATTAAAGTGCTTGTTCAAAAACGTTTTGTTGAAGTTCTCTTTAATAAATCTACTGAAGCTATTAAGGAAAGAAAGTCAGAGCCTAATTGCATATCAACTGAATTGTAAAATGTAATTGATAAATGTTGAAAGTCACCAAGCACGGTATAATATTATCTCCGTCCAGTTTATTCTTCGAAAATCAAGGTGTTTTTAACCCATGCGTAATTGTTGAAAATGGAGTAATTCATCTCTTTTATAGAGCATTAAGCAAAAGAAATCATTCATGTTTAGGATACTGTAGAATGGAAACACCTTTAAAAATAAAAAAAAGATATCATTTCCCCCTTCTTAAGCCAGTTAAAGATTATGAAAAAACTGGTATGGAAGATCCACGTATTGTAAAAGTTGATAATTTATTTTATTTGACTTATACTGCTTTTGATGGGACTAATGCACTTGGTGCACTGGCCTTGTCAACTGATCTTCGACATTTTTATCGTTGGGGATTGATTGTTCCCTTGATTTTAAAAAGTGAATCCCTTTATAATAAAATCCCGGCGAGTGTTTGTAGTAATAATTATACAAAACAATTATTGGCTGATCCAAATTCTGAGTTTATTTGGGACAAGAATGTTGTTTTCTTTCCGCGCAGAATAAATGGTATGTTATGTTTTTTACATAGGATAAAACCATGTATTCTAGTCACTTTCGCAACTGAACTTTCAGAAATAAATACATCATTTTGGAATTCCTATCTGAGTAAAATAAAATCAATGACATTAGATTGTGAAAAATTAAATTTAATTAATGCTCTATATGTCGGATCAGGTTGTCCACCAATTGAAGTAGATAAGGGATGGTTGTTTATTTATCATGCAGTTTATGAGGTTAATAGTGAATTGGTTTATAAAGCACATTGTTGTTTATTGGATATCAATGAACCTCAAAAGGTTATAGCCTATTTACCATATTCGCTTTTTGAGCCAGAACTTGAATGGGAAAAATTCGGCAATGTAAACAATGTTGTTTTTCCAACCGGAGCACTTCTAAGAGATGGTTTGATTTTTATTTATTACGGAGGATCGGATAAACAAATTGGCTGTGCTTCAGTCAATTTAGAAGAATTAATTAATGAATTTACTTATATACAAAACTAGCATATGTTTAATCAAAGTACAACCGACGAACAACTGGAATTAGTTTCTTATACAGAATTCCAATCCTATGAACAAAAGTCAGCAGTGCATATTGTCTGCATAACAAGTTATCCTGAACGCGCATGCGGAATAGCAACTTTTTCAAAGGATTTAAGGGATAGTATACTTTCCGTTTTTGGAAATTCTGTAAATATTTCAATTTGTGCAATTGAGCCAGGCGACTCAGAAATTAACTATCAATATCCAGTTGAATATGTACTTGAATCTAAGAATAGTTTAAGTTACCGAAAATTAGCTGAAAGTATAAATCAAAATCCTGATATTGACGCAGTCCTAATACAGCATGAATTTGGCTTGTATGGAGGGGAGTTTGGTGAAAATATACTAATTATTCTCCATGAACTTGAAAAGCCTGTAATTACAACTTTTCACACCGTTCTTCCTAATCCCTCTTCAAAAAGAAAATTTATTGTTAAAACAATTTCTGATATATCAGAAAAAGTAATCGTAATGACTGAAAGCAGTGCATTAATTCTGAAAAACGAATATGCTGTAGAGCAAACAAAAATAGAAGTAATTCCACATGGAACTCATCTGGTTTCATTGAAAGATAAGGATGAATTAAAAACGAAGTATTTTCTTAACAATAGAAAAGTACTTACAACATTTGGACTTATAAATTCAGGGAAAGGAATAGAAACGGCACTTTTTGCACTACCCGAAATCATCAAAGAAAATCCTGATTGTATTTATTTGATCATAGGTAAAACACATCCAGAAGTTTATAAAAAAGAAGGCGAAAAATACCGTGAGTATTTGTTTCAGATCATTGATGAACTAAAATTACATAGTCATATTTTGTTTGTAAATGAATTTGTTTCGAACGAAGACCTTCTTGAATTTCTTCAATTGACAGATATTTATTTATTTACTTCGAAAGATCCGCACCAGGCTGTAAGTGGAACTTTTTCTTACGCAATGGGATGTAATTGCCCAATAATTTCAACTCAATTTCCACATGCAATAGATTCACTGGGCAATGCTGGAATTCTCATTGACTTAAATGACTCAAATCAACTTAGTCAATCAACAAATTATTTATTTAAGAACCCTCAAGTTTTACAATCTATGAGAATAAATGCTCTAGAAAAAATAAAACCATCTTCTTGGCAAAACATTGCAATTAGACATCTGAATTTGTTAAATAAAAGCCCTAACTTAGATACTGAAATTATTAATTATCAAATACCTAGTTATAATTTGACTCATATTAATAATTTAACTCAGGCTTTGGGGATTATTCAATTTTCAAAAGCTGAAATTCCAGATATTAATTCAGGATATACACTTGATGACAATGCACGAGCGTTAATTGCTGTAACTGAATATTACGAACTGACAAAAGATGAGAATGCCCTCAGACTAATAAATACTTACTTTAGTTTTATCGAATTTATGCAGCAGGATGGTGGTGATTTTTTAAACTATCTTGATAAGTTTGGATATTTTACATTACAAAATTTTGAAGAAAACCTTGAGGATTCAAACGGAAGAGCAATATGGGCATTGGGTTATTTCTATTCCAAAAAAGGACTTTTTCAAAATCAATTTTCCCTGAGAATTGAAGAACTAATTGAGAATTCACTTCAAATTATTGGAGCTCTTGTTTCACCGAGAGCTATTGCCTTTTCGATTAAAGGATTGTATTATTTTAATGAGGATAAAAACAGCATCGTAATTCATTCATTAATACTTGATTTAGCGGATAAACTTTTAGTGTTTTATGAGAATACACAAAGTATTTCTTGGAATTGGTTTGAAAATAAACTCACCTATGGAAACGCCATACTTTCAGAAGCATTATTATTTGCCTATGCAATTTCAAAAAATGAAAATTATAAAGTAATTGCTGAAGAATCATTTGAGTTTTTATTATTAATCTTATTTGAAAAAGAACACTTTACTACAATTTCAAATAGAACTTGGTTCCAAATGAATGAAGAGATTTCTCCTTATGGCGAACAACCCATTGAGGTGGCCTATACAATAATGGCACTTGAGAAATTTGATTTCTTCTTTAGAGAAAAAGAATATTCAATCAAAATGAAAAAAGCGTTTGATTGGTATCATGGACACAATCGTTTAAGTCAAATAGTTTACAACCCCTTAACGGGTGGGTGTTGTGATGGAATAGAACACGATAGAGTAAATATAAATCAGGGTGCTGAATCAACAATTACTTATTTGATGGCGCGCAATAGTATCGAAAGAAAATTCTCAAAAACAAAAATGATCAATTGATTTCACCAACTAATTACGACAAAAATGTACAGAATTGATATATCTAATAACCGGACACTACAAGAAATTCAAGATGAATTCAATGAGTATTTTCCACATTTAAAAATTCAATTTTACCAGACTGACAAATTCTTTCCAGGTAGCTTTTCCGAACTTTTTGTTGAGTCAGCTGATGAAAGACTTTTGACTTTTCGAATAAAAAACAATAGCGGATATTTATATTTGAATGAGGATTTAAATGTTCAAAAATTAAAAGAAAATAGTTTAAATTATTTTGGCCTAAAAGCAGAAATATTTCAAAAAACTGATCTCAATTTGTGGTCTCAAAATCCAATTTCAAATAATCAATTATTACGGGAAATTAATTTTGAAATCATTTGAATTTACAAATGATAATTGTAAATTTAAAAAATATAGTATAACATAATTTGCAAGATAATTGTCTAATTTCGAAGTAAAATCATACATTATGGAAATAAAATTACATATTAAAAACATGGTAAGTTCTCGTTGTATTTCACAAGTAGAACAAATACTTAAAGACATGGGGATAGCATACACAACAGTGAGTCTTGGCGAGTCAATAGTCAATCAAGAACTATCATTACTGCAGGAATTAGATTTTAAGAATAAACTTAAACAATCAGGATTGGAGATGATTGATGATCACAAAACAATTCTAAGTGAAAAAATAAAGTTGATAATAATTGAAATGGTTCACTATTCAGAAGAATCAATCAAGGTAAATTTTTCAGTATTTCTCAGTGATAAACTCAATCATAATTATACGTATTTATCCAATGTTTTTAGATCTGTAAATGGAATGACAATTCAACAATTTATTATTGTGAATAAGATTGAAAAAATCAAAGAATTGTTATTGTATGGTGAATTAAACCTTTCTGAAATTTCTTATAAGCTAAATTATAGTAGTATTGCCCATTTATCCAATCAGTTTAAGAAAGTAACAGGAATTACGCCCTCATACTATAAACAAAATGAATCCAAAAATAGAATTCCGATTGACAATTTGGTTCAAGAAATTTCAGAATAAGCAAAAATAGGCTTAAAATAGGCCTTCTAATCCAGTAACGACATGATTACTGGATTTTTTGCCTTAATTCATACAAAGTGATCTATTTTTTTCTGAAAAACACCTTAATCGGAACCCCTTCAAAATCAAATTCTTTTCGCAGTTTATTATCAATAAATCGCCTGTAGGAATCTTGAACGTATTGGGGTAAATTACAGAAAATGGCAAAGGCTGGTGCGTAGGTTGGAAGCTGTTGTACGTATTTTATTTTAATATATTTTCCTTTAACTGCAGCGGGTGGAGTTGCATGTATAATCGGGAGTAAAACATCGTTTAAAACAGAAGTTGATATTTTCTTTGTACGATTTTCATGCACCCGTATTGCTGCTTCAATCGCCTGGTATATTCGTTGTTTGGTTAAAACAGAAGTAAATATAATTGGAACATCATTGAATGGTGCAAGGTCCTCACGCAATTTAGCTTCATATGCTTTCATGGTTGTATGATCCTTTTCAACTAAATCCCATTTATTAACCAAGACAACAATACCTTTCGAGTTTTTTTCAGCGATATAATAAATACTTAAATCTTGTTTCTGAATTCCTTCTGATGCATCGAGCATAACAATACAAACATCCGCATTTTCGATGGTTCGAATGGAGCGAAGAACGGAATAATATTCAATGTCCTCGTGTACTTTTGTTTTCTTACGAATTCCAGCAGTATCAATTAAAACAAAATCAAATCCAAACGATTTGTAACGCGTGTGTATGGCGTCTCTGGTAGTGCCCGAAATATTTGTTACAATGTTTCGTTCTTCTCCAGTTAATGCATTGATGAGAGATGATTTACCAACATTTGGTCTTCCTACTACTGCAATTTTTGGTAGTGAATCCTCTTCTCGTGAGATATCTTCATCAAAATTAAAGAATGGAACAATAGAATCAAGAATTTCACCAGTCCCTGTGCCATTTGTTGCAGAAAGATCATATACATCGCCAAGGCCAAATGAATAAAATTCGGCCGACAACCCAACTCGTTGCGTATTATCAACTTTATTTGCTGCAACGACAACGGGTTTACCTGATTTTCGCAATTTTTTGGCAACCAATTCATCCATATCCATGATTCCACTCATTACGTCCACCATAAAAATAATTACGGTTGCCTCTTCAATTGCTAAATCAACTTGACGTCTAATTTCTCCTTCAAAAATATCTTCTGAACCAACTGAATATCCTCCGGTATCAATCACAGAAAATACTTTCCCATTCCATTCACCTTTTCCGTATATGCGATCTCGGGTAACTCCACTTACTTCCTTAACAATCGCATCTCTTGATTCTGTTAAGCGGTTAAAAAGTGTTGACTTTCCAACATTAGGTCTTCCAACTATTGCAACAATGTTTACCATTGAAAATTTTATTTAATGTCCGTATCCGTATTTCTTTAATTTACTATCACTCATTCGCCAATCTTTATCTACTTTAACGAATGATTCAAGAAACACTTTTTTGGCTAAAAATTTCTCCAAATCTTTTCGCGCTTGTGTTCCGATTCTTTTTAACATCTCGCCTCCTTTGCCAATGATGATTCCTCTTTGCGAATCTCTTTCAACAATAATCACCGCTCGAATTCGAATCAAATTTTCTTCATCCAAATACGTATCTATCTCTACTTGACTACTATAAGGGATTTCCTTTTTACAGAGTTCGAAAATCTTTTCGCGGATAATTTCTGAAACGAAAAATCGAACAGGACGGTCACTTATTTCTTCTTTATCAAAATACGGAGGGCTTTCGGGTAATAAATCCAAAATAGTTGCCCATACTTTTTCTAAATTAAAAGTATGTAAAGCAGAAATCGGAATCATCTCAGCGTTTGGCAATTGCTCTTTCCAGTAAGCCATTCTCTCTTCAACCTTTATTTGATCAACCAAATCGATTTTATTAATTAGGCAAAAAACCGGTATTTGTAATTTTTGAATTTTTGCTAATGTTTCCTTATGATTCATTTCAGACTCAAAAGGATCCGTGATAAAAAGTAAGATATCTGCGTCTTTTAATGATGAATTAACATAACCCATCATGGCTTCGTGCATTTTATAAGCAGCATTTACCACTCCTGGTGTATCCGAAAAAACTACTTGATATTCAGGTTCATTAACAATGCCTAAAATTCGATGACGCGTTGTTTGAGCTTTAGAGGTAACTATAGATAGCTTTTCACCCAACATGGCATTCATTAATGTTGATTTACCAACATTTGGACTTCCAACAATATTTACAAAACCAGATTTATGATTATTCATACGGTTGCAAAGGTACAAAGAATAAAAAAGGTAGACTAATTCTGAAATCTCCAAACGGTATCAAATACTTGTAATTATTCATAAAATAGCTATAACTGAATGCTTTCATGCTTGAATTAACTTTGTTTCATACAAACGACAAAAGAAATTAGTATGACAACATTAATGAAACGAAAAAGCCTACTACCAACTTGGACAGGTAGTTTATTTGATAACGGAAAATTGCTAAGCCCCATGCAAGATTTGAATGGCGATTTTCTCCCTTGGGATTATGTTGATCGGATACCATCCGTTAATATTAACGAAAGCGAGAAAGAATTCATTTTAGATTTAGCAGCGCCGGGTTTGGAAAGAGAGGATTTTAAGGTTGAGGTGGACAAAGGGATATTGCATATTCGATCAGAAAAAGAAGTTGAGACTACAGAAGAGGAGCCAAATTATTCCAGAAAGGAATATTCCTATAACAGTTTCAGACGTTCATTTGCATTACCGGACAATTGTTTTTCGGATAAGATTAATGCAAAATATGAGAAAGGGATATTGCATGTAACAATTCCAAAAAAGGAAGCTACGCTCAACAAAAAAGTAAGTGAAATCCCCGTTTTCTAGTTAAAAAAAAACTACCTGCAAAGCACCCTGACCAGAAATGGCAGGGTGTTTTTTGTTATTAACAATTAAGAATGAAATAGTAATTTCAAAAGTAATTTCATCAACCTTTAAATGAAGTATTTTTGTGAAAATATCTATTGCATGGTGACAGGAAGATTTTCATTGGTTTTATTTTGGTCGGTGCTTTTATCCAGCCAGCTATTAAGTCAAAAATCATGTTATTTGATTGAAGATAACGAGAAATATACGTACGAAATGATTTCCTCAGATTTAGATTCATTGGCGAAATTATTTCCTGAAAGAACGGAGTTGTTTTCAATTGGAAATTCTGAATTTGGTTTACCCATAGAGGTGCTGCGCATTGGATCTGGAATCCCTAAGAAAAGATCAATGCTTTTTGTTGGCAATGTCCATGCTCGAGAAGACTACAGTTCCAAGTTTGTGATGAAATTTTTGAATATGTACCTTCTTTCCTTTACGGGTGATTCAGTAATCTATAATAAAGCGGCTGATTACTTGGATGATTTGGACTTGTATTTCATGCCAGTTGCCAATCCGGATGGATTAAAAATAGCTCATGAAGATTGGGTGAATATTGAAAAATATGTCCCAGAGATTAATCAGATCAAGAGAATGGAAACCTTTGCTGAATGGAAGGCAAATGGAAAGGGAATTGATTTGAATGACTCCTTTGATGATGAAACTCATTCATTGAACAAAAGCTATAATTATTCTCCGGTCCCATGTTCCGAGGGCTTTAAAGGTAAGTTTGCAGCTGAACCAATTGAGACGCAAGTGATTCAAAAATTTGTTTCAGAAATACGACCTTTGATGACCTTGTCTTTTCATACTAAAGGTGATTTAATCTATTGGGCTGATTCAAAAACGCAT
>JBIKQS010000062.1:0-9931 GCA_044349575.1 Crocinitomicaceae bacterium | reverse complement strand
TTTTTACCCATTATTAAGCTATGGCAGGATTAGTAGGAGAATTTGAAGTGAAAATGGACGCGAAAGGGCGTTTTCTTTTTCCTTCCGGTTTACGGAAGCAGCTTCCTCCTGCGTCTCAGCGAGACTTTATGTTGAATAAGGGATTTGAAGATTGTTTAACGTTGTACCCCATGACAGAATGGGAAAAAATCAGCGAAAGGCTTTCGAAAATGAACTTGTTCAAACCGAAGAATCGAATGTTTTACCGATTGTTTCATCAAGGGGCAAAATTGGTAGCATTAGACAATGCCGGTCGAATTTTGATTCCAACTGCACACATGGATCGTGTGGGTTTGAATCAGGATATTATGCTAATTGCATACAACGACCGTGTTGAAATCTGGGATAAATCCAAATACTTCGCAATGATCGAAGGAAACATGGCAGATTTCGCTGATTTAGCGGATGAAGTAATGGGTAATTTGGATGATGGAGAATAACACAACGTATCACATACCAGTTCTTTTGAATGAATGCATTGAAGGGTTAAACATCAATCCTGATGGTGTATATGTGGATGTTACCTTCGGTGGAGGAGGTCATTCTCGCAGCATTTTTTCTAAATTATCTCCAAAAGGCAAACTTATTGTATTTGATCAAGACCCTGATGCAAAAAACAATGTATGGACTGCTCCAAATTTTCATTTTATACCTTCCAATTTCTCTTTTCTATCCAATCATTTATTGGCTCATGGTATTAAGAAAGTAGATGGAATCATAGCGGATCTGGGTGTTTCTTCTCATCAATTTGATGAAGGTGATCGTGGGTTTTCATTTCGAGCAGATGCTCCCTTGGATATGCGCATGAATCAACATTCTGAAAAATCTGCCAAAACAATTGTAAATACCTACGAAGAGCAAGAGTTAATTCGAATTTTTCGAGAATACGGTGAATTAAATCAAGCACGTAAAATTGCACAAACTATTGTGTTAGAAAGAGGATACAAATCTATTGAAACGACTTTTGAATTGTGCGAGATTCTTCAACATTTAGCGCCTAAATTCAAAGATTTTAAATTTTTTGCTCAAGTTTTTCAAGCCATTCGAATTGAGGTAAATGAAGAGTTAAAAGTACTTGAAAAGTTACTTCTTGATTCAGCTGAATTATTAGCCAATAATGGTCGATTAGTTGTCATGTCTTATCATTCTTTGGAAGATCGGTTGGTAAAGAATTTTTTAAAACACGGTTCTTTTGACGGTAAAGAAGAAAAAGACTTTTTCGGGAATTTAATTAAGCCATTTCGAGAAATAACCAGGCATCCAATAGTTCCTAACGAAAATGAAATGGAGTTAAATTCTCGCGCAAGAAGTGTGCGTTTACGAATAGCTGAAAGAAATGAAAGATAACGAATACATAGACAAAGATAGTCGTCAGGAAAATTCGGGTTCTACGAATCAGAAGCGAGCAACTAAAAAGAAAAAAAGTGCTTTTGCTATGATTTTGAATGGTGAATTCCTTACCAAGGGATTTGTATTGGATAATTTGGGATTTATCTTCTTTCTAATTTTTCTTTTGCTAATCCTAGTGAGTAAAGGGTACTATGGGAAGCAGCTTACAAAAGATATCAATCAGGCTCAACGTGACGTGGATCAAATTACAGCAGATTATGTAGAAGCAAAGGCGAAAGTTGAGGAAGAGGGATTGCGCTACAAGTTGGTTGAAAAACTGGATAGTTCCTTGAGAGAAAATGAAAATGAAACAAAAGTAATTCGAATCAAAAAACAGACAGCCAAAACGGATGAAAACTGAAGGTAAACATATCTTTTACAAGGCTTATGCTATTTATATTGGCTTCATTCTATTGATGACTGTTGTTTTATATAAGACGATAGCAATTCAATTTGAAGGGGCTGGAAAAATCCTTTCGTTCAAGGAAGACAAGTTGCCAGTTAGAATGGTAAGTAAAGTTCCAAGAAGCGGGGAGATTTTAGATATGAATCTCATTCCTTTGGTTACTTCCATTTCTTTTTTTGACATTCGAATGGATGCAACGGTAATCGATGAAAAGGTTTTTCAAAATGAATTGTCTGACTTGTGTGAAGGATTAGCAAAAATGTATCCGGATAAGACTGCTCGACAATATTTTGATGAAATAAGGACTGCTCGTGAGAAAGGAAATCGCTATTTACTTATTCGAAAAAGGGTAACGAATGAAGAACGTAAGAAAATTGCAGCCTTACCTATTTTTAGATTGGGAAAATTAAAAGGTGGATTGATTGACTCTATTGAAACCATTGAGCGTAAACGACCTAATGGTGATATGATGAGTAGAACACTTGGTTATTTTAACAATCAGGGTAAAAGTGTCGTAAAGGTTGGCGTTGAGGGAGCTTTCTATGATTATTTAAAAGGAAGTCCGGGGCAAGAAATAGAGCAGCGTATTTCTACAGGATGGAAAAAGACGGGAAAAATTGTTAAGGAGGCGGTTGAAGGAGCGGATGTAGTTACCTCTTTTGATAAAGAAATTCAAGAAGTTGCTCATTCTGAATTAGAACGACAATTGAAAGATCAGGAAGCAACAAGCGGATGTATCGTTGTCATGGATGTGAAAACAGGTTTTGTTCGAGCTATTTCAAATTTAACGCGTGACAAAAATGGCAATTATTCGGAGAAGCTAAATTATGCTATTGGGGTAACAGAGGTTCCTGGCTCTACATTCAAGTTAGCTTCATTAATGGCTGCTCTTGAAGATGACAAAGTGAAAATTACTGATTCAGTTCGTGCCGTTGGGAAATATAAATTCCCAGGTAAAACATTCGAAGATGCAAATGAGGGTAGGGGATACGGAAAGATTAGTGTCAAACATGCATTTGAGAAATCATCAAACGTTTTTTCACAGATTATTTTCAATGCTTACCGCTCGGAGCCTGAAGCCTTTTTAAGCCGATTAGATAAATTTGGTCTAACAAAACCTCTTGGCATTGATCTTCCGGGTGAAGCTTCACCAAAGTTTAACAGACCTGGTGAGAAAAAAGGTTGGTCTAGACTTTCACTTCCTTCCATGGGAATTGGCTATGAAGTATTAATGACCCCACTACAAGTATTGAATCTGTACAATGCGGTTGCCAATAACGGAAAAATGATGAAGCCTCAGTTTGTTCATGAAATTAGACGAAATGGGGAAGTGATTAAAAAATTTGAGCCTATTGTAATGAACAATCAAATTTGTTCTCCTGAAACCGTTACTCTGCTGAAGTCTTGCATGGAAGGAGTTATGAAAAATGGGACAGGGAAACAAATTAAATCTGCTCAGTTTACCATTGCTGGAAAAACAGGAACAGCTCGTCTACTTGATAGCAATAAAGGGTATGGATCAGATGAAAAAGCGTATCAAGCATCCTTCGTTGGATATTTTCCTGCGGATAAACCAATTTATTCATGCATAGTTGTGATAACCAATCCTAAGGTTGAATATACAGGTGCAACAGTCGCAGGAACTGTTTTTGGAGCAATCGCCAATAAAGTATACGCAAAAACTTTGGAATATCACAAAGCAATAAATGAAAATAGACCGCGAAGTACAGATGTTCCATCTGTTAAAAATGGTAGCAGAACCGATATCCTTTCCCTACTAAAAACTTTTCGTGTAAATGCTTCTTTTTTAGATGGTTCTGATTGGTTAGTAGGAATCCTAGAAGAAAATAAGCTGACGCTCAAGAATATGCCTGTAAATAAGGATGTAATTCCAAATTTAATGGGAATGAATGCTAAAGATGCTGTTTTCTTGATAGAATCTCAAGGAATGGTGGCAAGAATAATAGGATACGGAAAGGTTGTTTCTCAGTCAATCGCTGCTGGAACACCTGTTTTTAAAGGTGGTGTAATTGAAATCGGACTTCAATAATGAATAGAAACCTAACAAATATCTTTTCAGGAATTGCTGTTGAATCTATCAGTGGTTCAATGGATTTTTCAGTGGAGAAAATTGAATTTGATTCACGAAGAGCTGACTCTACCTCTGTATTTTTTGCAATAAAAGGTACAACTACTGATGGTCACATCTATTTATCCCAAGTTATCCAAAATGGATGTCAAGTTATAGTTGTTCAAGAATTACCCGAATTCACGATTGATAATTGCACTGTTATTTTAGTAAAGGATACGTTAATAGCATTAGCACTCGCATCAGCAAATTTTTATGATAATCCATCCAGAAAATTGAAGCTTGTTGGAGTTACGGGAACAAATGGTAAAACAACAACAGCTACTTTACTGCATAAAGCATTTTCAAATTTAGGCTATGCGTGCGGATTACTTTCAACCGTAGTAAATAAAATAGGTTCTTTAGATATTCCTTCCACGCATACAACACCTGATCCGGTTCAACTGAATAAGCTTTTAGCAGAGATGGTTGATTTTGGGTGCGAATATGTATTTATGGAAGTGAGTTCTCATGCTATTCACCAAGAAAGAATAGGTGGTCTTCATTTTACAGGTGCAATATTTTCAAATATCACCCATGATCATTTAGATTATCACAAAACATTTTCGGAATACATTAAGGTTAAAAAACGTTTTTTTGATCAACTAGATTCAACTGCATTTGCATTGACAAATTGTGATGACAAAAATGGAATGATTATGTTCCAAAATACCAAAGCAAGGAAATGTACTTATGCGTTGAAATCACCGGCAGATTTTAAGGTGAAAGTGTTAGAGAACCAATTTTCAGGTATGCTTTTGCAGATAAATGGCAAAGAGGTTTGGACAAAATTAATAGGAGAATTTAATGCATATAATATTCTCGCTGTGTATGCCGTAGGAATTTTGCTTGATCAGGATGAGCAAGAATTACTTCAAGTAATAAGTTCGCTAGAATCGGTATCAGGCCGTTTTCAATATATAAAAAGCAATTCAGGAATAACAGCAATCATTGATTATGCGCATACGCCTGATGCTCTAGAAAATGTACTGTCTACCATCGCTGCTATCCGCAATAAGGATGAAAAAGTTTTTACAATTGTTGGTTGTGGTGGAGATAGAGATTCGGCTAAGCGTCCTGAAATGGCAAGAATTGCTTGTGAGATGAGTCATCAAGTCATTCTCACATCAGATAACCCACGAACGGAAGATCCACAGGTAATCTTAAATCAGATGATGGAGGGAGTTCCAGTTGGTAAATTAGGGAGCACCTTAAGTATTTCTGATCGTGCTCAGGCGATTAAAACAGCTGTTGCGATGGTACAACCGAATGACATCTTACTTATAGCTGGCAAAGGACACGAAAAATACCAGGAAATTCAAGGTGTAAAGCACGATTTTGATGACTTTGAGGTAACAAAAAATATGTTTGATTTAATTGGAAAATAATGTTATACTATCTTTTTAACTACTTAGATGAATTCAATTTTCCCGGAGCAGGATTATTTGATTACATTTCTTTTAGAGCGGCCTTGGCTTTAATTGCTTCATTGGTAATTTCCATTCTATTTGGAAAGAAAATTATAAATCTTTTACGACGGCAGCAAATAGGTGAGACGGTCAGAGATTTGGGTTTAGCAGGTCAAATTGAAAAGTCTGGAACACCAACAATGGGAGGGTTAATAATCCTTGGAGCAATCCTAATTCCTACACTTTTATTTGCAAAACTTCATAATATCTACGTTATCACAATGATTTTAGCTACTGTTTGGCTAGGATTAATTGGGTTTTTAGATGATTACATTAAAGTATTTAAAAAGAACAAAGAAGGTCTAAAAGGAAGATTTAAAGTTATTGGTCAAATTGGGGTAGGATTAATAGTGGGATGTATTCTCTATTTTTCAGACGATGTAATAGTGCATAAGCGAGTTCCTGCTGACTATAAACTAAGTGCTGGTGAGCAATTTGTTACTCATCAACATACCAATAATTCGAATGAGAATTATAAATGGATTCGAACGGATGACATGACAACTACCATTCCTTTTATCAAAGGAAATGAGTTCAATTACAACTGGTTGATTGGTGACTGGGAAAAGAGTTATGGTTGGATGATTTTTATACCGATTATCATTTTTATTGTGATTGCGGTATCGAATGGTGCAAATATGACTGATGGCTTAGATGGATTAGCAACAGGTTCATCCGCAATAATCGGAATTGCATTAGCAATATTAGCTTACGTGAGTTCAAATGCAAAATTTGCCGATTACTTAAATGTAATGTACATTCCATTTGCTGAAGAATTGGTGATTTTTATCTCAGCATTTGTGGGTGCGTGTGTCGGATTTCTTTGGTATAATTCCTATCCCGCTCAAATATTTATGGGTGATACCGGCAGTCTTGCATTGGGTGGTATAATTGCAGTATTTGCAATTTCTATTCGTAAAGAGTTATTAATTCCGGTATTGTGTGGTGTATTTTTAATTGAAAATCTTTCTGTAATTCTTCAGGTTGGTTATTTCAAATATACAAAACGAAAGTTTGGTGAGGGTAGGCGAATGTTTAAAATGGCACCCTTGCATCATCATTATCAGAAGGTGGGTTTGCATGAAGCTAAAATTGTATCTCGCTTTTGGATTGTAGGAGTTTTACTTGCTGTAATAACTATCGTAACCTTGAAATTGAGATAATGTCAATAAAACCTGGACATATCGCAATATTGGGTGCCGGCGAAAGCGGTGTAGGTACTGCCATTTTAGCGCTAAAAATGGGCTGGAAGGTATTTGTGTCAGACAAGGGTGAAATTAAACAAGAATTTCAAGATAAACTCAATCAAATTGGAGTAGAATGGGAGCAGGGGAAACACAACGAGGATCTTATTTTATCTGCAGATTTGGTTGTTAAGTCACCCGGTATACCGGATAAAGCACCCTTGATTGTAGCTCTAAAATCTAAGGGTGTTAAAATAATTTCAGAAATTGAATTTGCCGGCTATTATTGCAAAGCAAAAACAATATGTATCACAGGGAGTAATGGGAAAACTACAACAACACTTTGGACGCATCACATTCTTCGAAAAGCAGGATTCAATGTTGGCCTAGCTGGAAATATAGGTCAGAGTTTCGCAAAACAAGTGGCTGAAAATGATTTTGATTTTTATGTACTTGAGATTAGTTCTTTTCAGCTGGATGATATGGTTGATTTTCGAGCTGATATTGCCATTCTAACCAATATTACGCCAGATCATTTGGATCGATACAATTACGAAATGCAGAATTACGTAGATTCTAAATTCAGAATTCTTCAAAATCAAACAGGTGACAATTGGTTCATTTACAACCAGGATGACCCGATTATTACTGCCGAAATTGCGAAAAGAAATTTGCCAATGAAACTGGTTCCTTTCAGTATAAAAGAGGAAATCTCCTATGGAGGTTACGCAACAAACGAACAAATAATCATAAACATAAACAAACAATTTAACATGTCAATTCATGAATTAGCTCTAAAGGGTAAGCACAATACCCAGAACGCTTTGGCTGCAGGTTTAGCATCCAGAATACTCGAAATCCGTAAGGATGTAGTGCGTGAGAGTTTACAAGACTTCACTAATGTGGAACACCGTTTGGAATTCGTTGCCAAAGTAAATGGTATTGAGTTTATTAACGATTCAAAAGCTACCAATGTCAATTCTGCGTGGTTTGCCTTGGAAAGTATGGATAAACCGGTCATTTGGGTAGTTGGTGGTGTTGATAAAGGGAATGATTACAGCGAATTAACTCCTTTGGTAAAGGATAAGGTAAAAGCAATTATTTGCCTTGGAATTGATAACCAGAAAATTATCGAAGCGTTTCAGGATGTTGTTGAAACGATTGTTGAGACAAAATCTGCATCTGAAGCAGTTACTTTGGGATATCGTTTGGCTAAAAAAGAGGAAACTGTTTTATTGTCTCCAGCTTGCGCCAGTTTTGATCTTTTTGAAAACTATGAAGATCGAGGAAATCAGTTTAAACAAGCTGTTCGTTCTTTGTAATTAAAAACAAGGTATAATGAGTGAAAAAGAAATAGCTCAAATAGAAAACTCAATTCTTCAGGCAAGAAAAGAGGGTCTGTTGAAGGCAGGAGATTCAAGCATGCAGTCACATGGGAAATTGTGGGGCATGGATGTTTTTTCTTGGGTGAATCCCAAACCTGCAGTTTTATCTGCTACGATGGATTCTTTTCCATTTCCAATTTTTTGGATTTCTTCATCACTTGAAAGAAAGGAGGTTTTAGAGATTAATATTGAATTAAATGCTAAGATTCATTTTTCAGTTTTGCTCGATTCGGATAATTCTACCAATGATTTGCTCGATTTTAATAATGGAGTGGTAGTTACAACGTTGAATGAAGCTTTTGATCAAATTAATACGTTGAAAATCAAGCCTTCTATCCTTCTTTTTACGTATTCAAAATCGGATTGGGAATACCAAAAGAATCGTTTTAATGATTATTTGTCCATGGCCCAGGTGAAATGAAACAATATTTAAAATATCTGAAAGGCGATCCTGTCATTTGGCTGGTATCTTTGATATTACTATCCTTTTCGTTGGTAACAGTGTATAGTTTTGTGCCTATACTCGTTAAGATGGAAGGAGGTTCACCGATTCAATATTTATACAAACACTTTTTTTATGTCCTGATTGGGTTTTTTGCCATGTATTGGATTCATAAACGTGATTCAAAATACATTTCTCAACTTGCAAAATTTAGTTTTTATTTGGCAATTGGGCTTCTTGTTTATACTTTATTGTTTGGGTCAAAAATAAATGATGCTGGACGTTGGATAAAAATCCCATTTATTGGACTTACCTTTCAATCATCAGATTTTGCTAAAGTGGCAATTATCGTTTACCTATCCCGTCTTTTGGTAAAATACGAAGATGATTTAAATAGTTGGCGAGACGGAATATTTCATATTTTTTGGCCCGTTGCACTCATTTGTGTGTTGATTGTTAAAGATAATTTTTCAACAGCCGCTTTGCTTTTTGCAATATGTATGACAATAATGTTTATTGGTAAGGTTCCTCTAAAAAAATTGGGAATTATCATTGCAGGCATTATACTTCTTGGAATTATGACCGTTGGGTTGCACAAGGCAGCACCAGGATTAAATATTCTACCGCGTTATCAAACATGGGAAAATAGGATTTTCAATAAGTTAGAGGACGATAAAGATATTCTTTCCAATGCACAGGCACTGAATGCAAGATTAGCAATAAATAATGGTTCATTTTTCGGACAAGGTGTGGGTGATGGTAAATTGAAAGAATACATTCCAGAAGCATATGCTGATTTTTATTACGCTAGTTTTGTAGAAGAATTCGGTGTTGTTTGGGCTGTGGTCCTTATAATTGCTTATTTAATTCTTCTTCATCGCATTATTCGGGTTGCCTTAAATGCTGAAAAACAATTTGAAACATACCTCTGTTTGGGGATAGGTATTTTATTACTAACACAGGCATCTGTCAATATGCTTGTATGTACCGGTGTATTTCCAGTTACGGGACAGAATATGCCCCTATTGGCAATGGGTGGATCTGCGCTAATTATGGCATGTGTATCAATTGGTATTGTGCAATCGATAGCATACAATCAACAAAAAAAATCTAAATCTAAAACTGTTAATTCATTTGAGGAATTATGAAACTTGAGCGTGTAATTATTTCTGGTGGTGGAACGGGAGGACATATTTTTCCGGCAATTGCCATAGCTGATGAAATTAAAAAAAGATTTCCTACTTGTCATGTTTTGTTTGTTGGAGCAGAAGGAAAAATGGAAATGGAACGAGTTCCTCGTGCAGGATATAAAATCAAAGCACTACCAATTCAAGGATTCCAGCGAAAATTTACCTTATCAAATTTAAAACTTCCCTTCAAAATTGTATACAGTCTTTTAAAGGCGCGCAAAATCATTAAAAATTTTAAACCGCAATTGGTTGTTGGTGTTGGGGGCTATGCTAGTGGACCTACGTTAAAAATGGCGAAT
>JBIKQS010000330.1:0-2967 GCA_044349575.1 Crocinitomicaceae bacterium | reverse complement strand
TCCATGTTTGGATCCCAAAAGATTTTTTGAAATTCCACAATTTGATCGTTCGTTATGTTAATGCCTTCTTTTTTCAACCTTTCTTCCATCTCTGTTGGTGTGGAGAAATGCATTTTTCCGGTTAGCAATCCGTTTCTATTTACTACACGATGAGCCGGAATTTCTGGTCGATTGTGACATGCATTCATCGCCCATCCAACCATTCTAGAGGATTTTTTAGCTCCAAGAGCTTGTGCAATTGCACCGTATGAGGTTACTCTACCAAAAGGAATTTCTTTCACGATTTCATAAACCTGTTCAAAAAAATCATGTTGGGTTGAGGATTGATTCATAGTCGTATTCGAATTTATTTTTAAAAATAGTTCGATTTTTTTAGTTGGTGAAATTAGCGTTGAACTTCAAGTTAAATTCAGAAAAAACACATTCCCAATTCTCTTTTGATTAAATTTGTCAATCAACGCAGAATTCATGAATAAAAACGAAATATTACTTCAGAAACGAGAGGAAGCTCAGAAGGGTGGGGGACAAGCACGAATCGATAAACAGCATCAACAAGGTAAATTATCTGCACGCGAAAGAATCGAAATTTTAGTTGACGAAAATTCTTTTCAAGAAATTGGTGCTTTTGTTTCGCATAGATCAAAAGATTTTGGCTTGGATAAACAGCATTTTCCGGGGGACGGTGTTATTACTGGATATGGAACTATCCATGGAAGATTGGTTTATGTTTTTTCGCAAGATTTTACAGTACTTGGTGGATCACTTTCTGAAAGTCACGCCATGAAGATTTGTAAAATTATGGATATGGCCATGATTAATGGTGCGCCGGTAATTGGCCTCAACGATTCAGGTGGTGCTCGTATTCAAGAAGGTGTTGTTTCCTTGGCTGGATATGCGGATATTTTTTATCGAAATACAAGAGCCTCTGGAGTTATTCCTCAAATCTCGGTGGTGATGGGTCCATGCGCTGGTGGAGCAGTTTATTCGCCAGCATTGACTGATTTTATTTTTATGGTTGAGGATACTTCGTATATGTTTGTTACAGGGCCAAACGTTGTGAAAACAGTGACGCATGAGGAAGTTACGTCAGAAGATTTAGGTGGAGCAAGAGCACATGCTGAAAAATCTGGGGTAAATCATTTTACGGCGCCAAATGACGTTGCTTGTTTGAAACAAGTACGAGAGTTATTGACCTACATGCCTCAGAATTATACGGAGAAAGCGCCAACTGTTTCAACAGCAGTATTTACTGAAAAGAAAAAAGAGTTTATAAAAACTATTTTACCCGACAATTCCAATTTGCCTTACGATATTCGTAAAGTAGTTGATTGTGTAATTGACGATGATACTTTTAGAGAAGTTCAAGCAGATTTTGCAAAGAATATCGTAGTTGGTTTTGCTCGTTTGGATGGCAGAACGATTGGAATAGTTGCCAATCAACCGGCGAGTATGGCGGGTGTACTAGATATTGATGCTTCACGCAAAGGAGCTCGATTTGTTCGTTTTTGTGATTCATTTAACATTCCACTTCTTGTATTTGAAGATGTGCCTGGGTTTTTACCGGGAACGGACCAAGAATGGCGTGGAATTATAACGCATGGAGCCAAGTTGCTTTACGCTTTTTCTGAAGCTACTGTTCCTAGAATTACCGTGATTACCCGCAAAGCGTATGGGGGAGCATTCGACGTAATGAACTCTAAAAATATTGGAGCTGATTTAAATTTTGCATGGCCAACAGCCGAAATTGCGGTAATGGGAGCAAAAGGTGCAGCGGAAATTATCTTTAAACGAGAAATTGCAGAAGCAAAAAATTCAGAAGCAAAGTGGTTGGAGAAAGAAGCAGAATATGCTGATCTCTTTTCCAATCCGTACCGTGCAGCTGAAAGAGGTTTTGTGGATGAGGTAATTTTACCAGAAGAAACAAGACAGCGCGTTATTCATGGATTTAAAATGCTTGAAAATAAATCGGAAGAATTGCCTCGCAAGAAGCACGGGAATATACCGTTGTAGGATTTTTATTTTAAATAATCCATTCCCAAGGTTACCTATGGGTTGGAATAAATTTCCCTAAAATTTAGTTTTTTTTGCATTTTTAAAGAATTAAAAGTTTATTCCCAACTTTTTGACTTGATCCACACTTTTCGGTTATAGGTTCATTTCGCTAATAAAAAATAAACGTAAGGCATTGTAATTATTAAAAATGAACATATATTTGCCTCATGTTCATTAAAATTATATAAAATGGACGTATTTAATTTTATGTTCGATCGAAATAAGCCATACAATGATCTTCCAAATCTCCCGCCTAAAGAAGAATTTTTAGATACAGATATTTTAATTAAATGGGGTTTAGCATCAAGGAGTTTAGCAACATTAAATAAGAATGTGTTTCGCATTCCTAATCCGACAATGCTGATTAATACAATAGCACTTCGGGAAGCAAAGACATCAACAGCCATTGAAAATATTTTCACAACAGATGACGAGTTATATAAAGCGATTTCATCTGATTTAAAAGAAGAAAATGCAAGTGCATCAGCAAAAGAAGTATTGAATTATCGAGAAGCTCTTTGGGGTGGATATAGTTCATTATTGACAGATGGAAAATTATCGGAGCAAGTAATCATTGAACTATTTAGAAAAATAAAAAACACCACCCAAGGTTTTCGTCCTCCTCAATCTTTAACAGTAATTCGAAGAGGTAATAGTGAGTTACGACCGGGTGAAGTGATTTATACACCTCCACGAGGAGAGGGGGTGATTGAAGGTAAAATTGATAATTTACTGGATTTTCTACAGAATGAAAATGGAATAGATCCTTTGTTAAAAATGGCAATTGCACATTATCAATTTGAAGCAATTCACCCTTTTACCGATGGCAATGGCAGAACAGGGAGAATTTTAAATCTTTTATATTTGGTTGAAGAAAACCTACTCTCACATCCTGTTTTATATTTAAGTCGATAT
>JBIKQS010000331.1:0-2967 GCA_044349575.1 Crocinitomicaceae bacterium | reverse complement strand
CCATAATCCCCCCAACCATTGGAAATACCAACATCTCTATACACATCAATTTTCGTCCATTTATTTAATTTGTAAGTAAATAATCCAACATTCATCATACCACTGTTGGCATGGGATTGATTTGGGTTTTTAATTCCCATTGCTGCGAGTAAATAATTTTCATTTCCAACGGTGTAATATTTGGTCCCAACAATTTTGAATTCGGGCTTTAAATCTGTGTTTTCAATATTAATAAAATCTGAACCCAAATTTTCAATAGAAATATTGAATAAAGATTTTAACTCGGCATTACTAATGAAACTTTTAGTTGATGGGAGATATTCACTTGCCTCTGTAAGTCTTAATGTATATTTTTTTTCTTCGAGCCAAGAAAACTTGACATTCTTTTTTCTGAATAGTTCCCATCTAAATTCTGATTCTTTGTCCTTTGTAATATTTAAATTAGCTCGATCAATTTCAAAAACATCGCTTTTTACTAACAGTCTAGTATTACCTTCCCAACCCTCGGCAAAATAATAAAATGTATCGTCATTTGATGTGAAATTCAAACCAGGATTCACTGTCTCCCCCGGCCAAACATTCCACCAACCCTTAGTACTAAAAAAGCCATTAGACTCATTAAACCAACCAAAACAAATTGAAACCGTTTCAGAAGTTTCGTTTTTTACTAGTAACTGTGAGTTAACCGTTTTTGCAAAAACAACAACAAAAAGTAAGACGTAAATTTTTTTCATAGGTGTCTTAATTATAAAAACTTTATGGATTAAACGTCCAAGGGTTTTTTCCATATTTAATTTTAAATTGACTAAAATTCTCTCTGTTATCACAACTAATTTTATCCGCGAATCGAATTTCAAATGCATTTCCGTGATTGATACAAAAACTGAAACCTCTTCCCCATTTATTTTTTGTTTCAGAAGTCCAAAATGTTGCTGGATTTATTGAGTAACCATGAATATAAATATCCCCTAAGTAATTACCGAGATTGAGGGTCTTTTCCGTATATGAATCAATTGCATACCAACCTTTTGAAGTCCAACATTTATTCGTGTTGTCAAAATATGCATAACAACAGTAAATTAGTTTATCAGTATTGTTATACATTGAAACTGAGTTTTGTGAAAGCACTTTTCCTATGATACTTAATGTAAAAGCACAATAAATTAAAGTTTTCATAAATAAATAATTTTAATCTTTCCTACTCATATCGCTTTTCGACTTCCGCGCTTGTTTGAATGGTTTCAAGACTCCATGTTTAATTTGTTTACTCTAGTCAATTGAAAAGGGGTAAATCTGCTTCCAATTTTTTTAGAACAGTAATGTTGTTTTCAATTGCCTTTAAATTCCTTTCATTTTTGAAAATTTCATATCCAGAACCACTTATTTCTGCAGCAGATTCCAGTTCAGAAAGGCAAAGCGCATTTTCAGCTAAATTTTTTTTCAATCTTGGTAAATAGGTAATGTACTTTGAAAACGTAGCAAACTGAACCGAACCCTTTTCATATTTTTTACATTCAAATTGTACTTTTCGATAAAGTGAATCATATACTTTATCAAAATATACACTTGCCTCTTTACAGGATAATGACAAACAAGATCCCATCTCTGCTTCAGATTGAGCTTGTTCACATTTATTTGTCCAAGGAAATTTTTGGGCTTTTAGTGAATTGCAAGAAAAAATTGCAACTAAGAATATAACAAACCAATATTTTTTCCACATACGCTTTCTATTGTTTACAAAAATATTAAAAAATTAGTAAAAATACTCTTTTATTAGAGCAAACAAATATAGCGCCTGTTTTATTACGGTAATATATTTTGATGACTATTCATTGATTTACCTTTTAATTAGAGTGAATTATGAATGATAAAAAACGAGAACCGATACCGAAAAAATCAATAACAGAGGAGGAAAAAATAGTTCTTAAAAAAATAGGAGAACGATTAAAAAAATACAGAAAAGATGCCGGTTATAGCAATTACGAGTACTTTGCCTATGAAAATAATATCAGCCGGCCTCAATATGGTAAATATGAGGCAGGAGCTAATATTCAACTCAATACATTAATTCGTATTCTTAATCATTTGAACGTTTCTCTTGAGGACTTTTTCAAAGGGATGTGAAATCAAGGAATCAGTGTAATTTAAAAATCTTCCATTTCTCATTCCCCCCAACATTCCCTACCTTTGCACTATGTCTGGTAATTCATTTGGAAAAATCTTTACGCTAACCACCTTTGGTGAATCGCATGGGGCGGCTATTGGTGGCGTAATTGACGGTGTTCCGTCTAATTTTCAATTGGATATCGAGAAAATTCAACTCGAATTGGATCGACGAAAACCAGGACAATCGAACATCGTAACACAGCGTAAGGAATCAGATACGGTTCAGTTTTTGTCCGGGATTTTTGAAGGAAAAACAACCGGTTCGCCCATTGGTTTTATTATTCCGAATGAAAATCAACATTCAAAAGACTACGAACATCTCAAGGACGCTTTTCGACCATCGCATGCGGACTTTACTTACCAGAAAAAATATGGTCATCGCGACTTTCGGGGCGGAGGTAGAAGCAGCGCACGTGAAACAGCTTGTCGTGTAGTTGCTGGCGCCATTGCCAAACAATTTCTAGATTCCTTAGGAATTCGTTTTTCAACCTACGTTGATCAAGTTGGAAACATAAAATTTGACACTGAAAAATTCTATCAATCAGAGCAAATTGAAGCGAATGCTGTCCGTTGTCCTGACGCAAAAGTTGCCGCTGAAATGGAAGAGTTAATTCTTTCTACCCGCAAAAAAGGAGACACAATTGGAGGAGCCATTCGTTGCGTCATTCAAGGGGTTCCAATAGGTTTGGGCGAACCTGTGTTCGATAAATTGCATGCAGAACTTGGAAAAGCCATGTTGTCCATCAATGCCGTAAAAGGATTTGAACTTGGAAGTGGATTTGATTCCATTTCAATGTTGGG
>JBIKQS010000329.1:0-2982 GCA_044349575.1 Crocinitomicaceae bacterium | reverse complement strand
ATTCAAAATACTCGCAGTTTCGTTCATTTCAACCATAAACGTTGATTCACCCGAAGAAATATTATCAGAGGCTCCGACGCGCGTAAAAACTTTGTCTATTAACCCGATTTTAGCTGATTCCGCTGGAACGAAAGATCCCATTTGAGCCATCAAAACAATCAAGGCTGTTTGACGTAAAATGGCACTTTTACCACTCATGTTCGGACCGGTAATCATCATAATTTGCAAATCAGAATTGGACAATCGCAAATCGTTAGGAACGTATTCTTCACCCGTTTTGAGTTGCTTTTCAATTACCGGATGACGTCCATTTTTAAATTCTAAATCAAAACTTTCGTTTATTTCGGGTTTGCAATAATTATTTTCAGTTGCCAATTGAGCAAACGAACTCAAACAATCAATGCGTGCTATTAGCAAGGCATTTTCTTGAACTTGCAAAATGAATTGAGCAACTTGTTGAATTACTTCTTGGAATAATGCCGATTCAATTTGATGAATTCGATCTTCCGCACCTAAGATTTTTGTTTCGTATTCTTTTAATTCTTCGGTAATGTAGCGCTCTGCATTAACCAAAGTCTGCTTGCGAATCCAGTTTTCAGGAACCTTGTCTTTGTGCGTATTTCGAACTTCGATGTAATATCCAAAAACATTGTTGAAGGCAATTCGCAAACTTGTAATTCCTGTAATTTCTGCTTCTCGTTTTTGAAGTTCTTCTAAATACTCTTTTCCATTTTCACGAATATTTCGGATTTCATCCAATTCAGTGTGAAATCCAGCTCGAATCACAGGGCCTTTCCCAACCATAATTGCCGGTTCATCAGTCAGTTGTGTTTGAATGATTTCAATCAATTCCTTGCATTCATGAAGTCGACTAATTAAATAATCAACCGCCTTGTTTTTAGAGTTTTGTAAAAAGTTCTTTAACGGAACAATGTGTTCAAGTGTTCGCTTTAATTGAACCAATTCTTTGGGATTAACTTTTCCAACAGCCACTTTGGAAATTAAGCGTTCCAAATCACCAATATCACTGAGGATTTCGCGAATTGAATCGTTTTTTTCTGAATCGCTCTTTAGAAAATCAACAAAATCCAGACGTTCTTGAATGGGTTTACTGTGTTTTAATGGAAGTACAATCCAACGTCGCATCATCCGTCCACCCATCGGCGTAAGCGATTTATCGATAACATCAGCTAAAGTTGTTGCATTTTCGTGCGGTGAATGAAGTAATTCCAAATTCCGAATGGTAAAACGATCTAACCAAACGTATTTATCTTCTTCAATGCGATTTAGAACGGTTATGTGACCTAAGTTGGCGTGTTGATTCTCATTCAAATAATGCAAAATGGCTCCAGCTGCGATTACGCCCAAATCCAAATTTTCAATCCCAAATCCTTTTAGTGATTTCGTGCCGAAGTGTTTGTTTAAACTTTCTAGTGCAAAATCAGCTGTGAAAACCCAATCATCAAATCGAAATGTATAATAATTCCCAGCAAATTTTTCTGAAAATTCTTTTGATTTATTTCGTTGATAAACAATTTCTGTGGGTTCAAAACTGCCAATTAATTTGTCAATGTATTCCAGATTTCCTTGAGCGACTAAAAATTCGCCAGTGGAAACATCCAAAAAAGAAATTCCGTGTTCATTTTTACCCAGATGAATGGCGCACAAGAAGTTGTTTTTTCCTTTTTCGAGCACTTGATCATTGAAAGCCACTCCTGGCGTAACCAATTCAGTTACCCCTCTTTTGACAATCGTTTTGGTCATTTTTGGATCTTCCAACTGATCGCAAACAGCCACCCGTTGCCCGGCGCGAACCAATTTTGGTAAATACACTTCCAACGAATGATGAGGAAAGCCTGCCAACTCAATCTCAGCTGCAGCTCCGTTTTTTCGTTTTGTTAAAACGATGCCTAAAATTTTGGAAGTTTTAATGGCATCCTCGCCAAAGGTTTCATAAAAATCTCCCACGCGAAAAAGTAACAAAGCCTCCGGATGACGAGCTTTTATCTGATTATATTGCTTCATCAAGGGCGTTTCCGCGTAATTTTTTTCTTCCGTTAACTTCGACAAGTGAAAAGTTTTTATGATTTTTGAGCTGTAAAGATAAAATCAAGTACATGGAGTTCAAAGTAAAAACGCAATTTCTTATTAACAGATGAATAGAAAACTCAAATTGTGGGAACTCAACCGAATCGACGAAGAAGGATTTAAAAATCAAAAGAAATTCCCGATAACGGTCGTATTGGATGATATTCGCTCATTCAATAACGTTGGTTCATTTTTTAGAACCTGTGATGCATTCAATATTGAGAAAATATATTTGTGTGGAATAACGCCAAAACCGCCACATCGAGACATTCAAAAAACGGCCTTAGGTGCAACTGAAACCGTAGAATGGGAATACCATGAATCGATTGAAGAACTTGCTAACCAACTCAAATCACAAGGAAAATGTATTTGTTCAATTGAGCAATCACAAGAAACGCTTTTTTTGAATAATTCCGATCAAATTCAAGATCAAGAATTAGTTTTAGTATTTGGAAATGAGGTAAATGGAGTGAATCAAAAAATTATTGATACTTCGGATTATGTGATTGAAATCCCACAATACGGAACAAAACACAGTTTGAATGTGAGCGTTTGTGCGGGAGTTGTTTTGTGGGAGTTTATCAGGACAAAAAAAATGGCATAAAAAAAACGAGAACTCATGAGCTCTTGTTTTAGTATAAAATCGTAGTTTCTTATTTGCTTTCGCTTTCGGATTTTGCTAATGTATAAATTACCAAACCAAATCCTATTTTATTGATTGCATCTCCAATGTTGTAAACAACATCCATGTATTGCGCGGCTTTCACTGGATCAGATACTAACTCTAAGCCAAATAATCCTCCTGGTGTTCCTAAAATGTAACCAAGTGGATAAATTGCCCAACCAACCAATACGAACCACGCCAAAATTCTTGTTGCTTTTGCAACAGATGCT
>JBIKQS010000328.1:0-2984 GCA_044349575.1 Crocinitomicaceae bacterium | reverse complement strand
CCTGCAAACAGACTTGAAAAGTTGAAAGGAAACCACGAAGATTATTACAGTATTCGAGTAAATAATCAATGGCGAATTATATTTCAATGGCTCAATAATGATTGTTACCATGTTCAAATAATCGATTACCACTAAAAAGAAAAAAATGGAAAAGTTAACGAATATACACCCCGGTGAAATTTTATTGCAAGAATTTCTAATTCCCATGGAAATTTCTGCTTACCGTCTAGCAAAAGAAACATTTCTTCCTCAAACGCGCATTTCTGAAATTATCAAAGGAAATAGAAGAATAACCGCCGATACTGCCCTACGCTTTGCTAAGTTTTTTGGTACAAGCGCCAAATTTTGGTTGGGTTTGCAAGATGACTTTGATCTGGAAGAGGAGAAAAATCATAAAGAGAAAGAACTTGACGGCATCAAGCCAATACAAGGCAATGCGGCTTGAAAATACATCAAATACGAAAAACAGTCTTGCTTTTCGTATCATAATCGTATTAAATCGTATCAAATCGTATCGTTTTGTTTGGATATTCGTATTATTTCAAACGATTTAATCCCAATTTATATGTTATTTGTAGCAAATTCACTATTTTTAGTACTCGACTAATGAATATGGGACAACAAGCACCACATCATTCCTTGGAAAAGCTTCCGCCGCTTAGAGAAAAAGTAGAAACAATTTATTTGAATAAAACACTCATTGAGTTTCTGAAAGAATAATTAGTAGAAAATTTTGCAACTGTATTACTATGAAAAAATACCTAACGTTTCTTTTTGCATTTTCCTTTTTGGGCTTATTCGCCCAAGAAATACCTACAAAAAAACGAAACCGTTTTCAATTCGGCGTTAACTTTTCTCCCGATGCTTGTTTCCGCACACTGAAAAATACCGACGGCAGTTCAACAAGTGATTTTGTGATTGATATGCGCAATGACATGGAAACTATTAAGTTTGGTTACACAACCGGGGTTAATTTTCAATACAACCTCAATCGCTTTTGGGGCCTTTCATTGGGCGTTCATTATGCGAACAAAGGTTACCAAAACAAAAAAATAGATGTAGTTCCGCCCACACCACAACCAGACCCTGCATTGCCCAAACAATTCAAGTTTATTCAAAACTTTCATACGCTGGATTTGCCACTAAAACTCAATTTTACTTTAGGGAAAAACAAATTCCGATTTACTACCGGTATCGGTGCGGCGGCCAATTTTTTACTCTACGAATCGCAAACAAGTGTCATATATTATTCGGATCGAACCACCAGAAATTCAGAGTCAAGTGGGAACAATTATAAGAAACTGAATTTTTCACCGTTCCTAAGTGTAGGAATTGATTATCAGATCAATGAAAGTATGAACGTGCGCATGGAACCAACGGTTCGTTACGGTATCAATCACATCATTGATGCACCAGTTACAGGATACTTGTTCAATGCCGGAGTGAATGTGGGATATTATTATAATTTTTAACCTTTTACAATTATGAAAACAATTCTTTCTTTTATTGCCCTAACAGTCTTAGTTACCTTATTTTCAAGCTGCAGCAAATCAACCACACACCCGGTGAAAGTGAAGTATATCAACATGACGGGTAGCACCTTGAATGGACTTAGGATTGGCGAAAAATGGATCGGTAAATTAGAAAATTCACGAGAAACAAAGTTTTTGTGTTACAAAGAATACAAATTCGATTCTGGCCTGCCTGATGAACCGATTTCGGGCAAGATGAATGGTGAAAAAATAAATGACATGTCCGAAACCTATTGGTGTGGAACACAAAAATACACCGTTGAGGAAGGAACTTTTGAGATTGAAATTCACAAGCAAAGCTCGGATACCAAAACGTGGTTAATGCTTGTAAAGAGGTAGAGAAATCGAATGAAATATTTCTTTTTTATTTTGCTGTTTACATCGTGTCAGATGAATCATGATCTCATTAAAAATGAGGTTGCAATCAAGGTCTATACATACCAAGATTCTAACACCCTTAAAGCAACTGCAATGCCTGAGCTAAATGCCGATAGTGAACTTCAACCGTATGCCAGGCGCTTTGACTATTTACTGATCAATGTTTCAGAAATTCATCAACCTAACAAATTCGAAACACGAAATTCTATTTGGAGCTTGTATCCAGATACCATTCAACTGAAAAGAAAGTACTTAAATCAATATTCGACAGATAAAAAACTTCAACACTATTTCGCAAGAACATACAATGCGATTCACGACAATCAATCCAAGAAAAAAGTGGATTATACCACCGAAGAATTAATGGAGGTTGCCTCCAAGTTTTTCTATTGCGATTCCGTATTACCTGACACAACCGTTCAAGCGCACGTTTGTATCGGATTGAATGGCGTCAAAGAAGCGAAATGGACAAAAGATTACACGTTGTTGGAAGCCTTTTGTTATGAAGCAATCTTTAGTGATTTGGACAAAGATTCTTCTCAAGTTTGGGATTCCTTTGGTGCCATAAAATCAAATTCTCAATTGCTATTTCGAAAAAACATGCAATCACGTCCTTCCTATTTGGAAAACGTTAAAAAAGAAGTCTTTGCTCAAATGAAAAACGACCCGATTTTGAAAACAATTTTAGTAGGCTATTACCAGAAAAATAAACCAAATTTGCCTTTTGTACTAGAAAACTAAGCAAGTATTATCTTTGGATAATGAAACACTTTTTTTACTTTCTATTCTTGCGAGTCTTTTCGTTTTATCAGGTTGCACGGCGACGTTAACAACTTTATACGGCATGAAGAAGATAAAGCCGATGAGTGAATAATCTCACAAATTGTGGTGTTGCCCAAGAAAAATTCGTTGTGTTTTTCGTATTAAAACCAAATGAAGCGACAGTAGATTTTTGGTAATTTTGATTTTACATGGTTTTCCACCCCATTCTCAGTATTTTATTCGTTTATTCAATTATCTAAAAACATATATTATGAAACGTGCATCATTTATTTTATTCTCAATTCACCTAAT
>JBIKQS010000327.1:0-2989 GCA_044349575.1 Crocinitomicaceae bacterium | reverse complement strand
GCACAAATCCAAGGTAAAGCGAGTTCCAGTTTCAAAGGTTCGCAAACCACGTTCACACAAAATCACATTTGGATTGCCTCCTGACAAAACAAATTCAGCAGCCTGAACAAATTCTTGAAGTGTTGTTCCAAATCCCCGTTTAATTAAAACAGGTTTCGTAGTTTTCGCGCAAGCCCTCAAAATCCCTTGATCGTACATGGCTTTGGCGCCAACTTGAATTACATCCGTATAATCAATAATTTCTTGAATATGAGTCGCATCACGAGCTTCTGTAATAACGTTTAAGCCATACTCTTCGCGCATTTTAGCCAAAAGCTTCAATCCTTCCAGACCCATTCCTTGAAAAGAATATGGACTTGTACGAGGTTTATAACAACCTCCTCGAAGCGTGGTCAATCCCAAACTTTTCAATAAATCAGCTGAGGAACGAATTTGCTCTTCAGACTCAACACTACATGGTCCACCGATTAACAGTGTATTTTTTGTATCACCTCCAAATGTAACATTGGACAAAGTGATTTTTCGTTTGTTTGGATTGAAAGCCTTTGATGCTAATTGCATATCATTGGCAAAAACCCAAAACTTATCTGTGTAAACTTCCAATGTTTCCGGAACATTTTTCACGCCAGAACCACTTATCAAAAGTATTTTATCATCCATTTGGATGCAAAACGACTCATTTTCAGATGCCAGTTGATTAGCTTGTTCAAGTGAAACGGAATTCTTTAATTGAATAATCATATTTCAGCCTTAATTAGGTTGGCAAAGTTAACAATTCCAACCGCATGTCCTAACGAATTTACAACCGGTAAATACATAACTGGAAAGGAACTTGATTTTATCAAATGAAGCATTTCTAGGACTGAATTTGTATCTTTAATTGTTAAAGGACTGGGATTTAACATCATGGCAACATTCAAATTTTGTAAATCGTCTAATGAACGAATTAATGCTTTGCGAATATCGGCACTTGAAATTAATCCCGCTAGTCTACCTGTATTTTCAAGAACCAAACAAAAGCCCAGATTACCTGTATCAATACGCTCCAGAACCTGTCGTACATTTTGTTCATCATGATGTACAATCGGACATTCATCCAAGGGCGTCATAAAATCACCAACTTGATAATGGGATGCTATCTCTTTTCCTTGTAAGCTAAACAAAGCATGACCAACACTTGGAGCATTGAATAAATACGATCCGGAAACAGAGCAACTCACCCCCATGTTTCGAAGAATAAAAGAAACCTCACCATTTACTCCTCCATCGACATGAATAGATTTATTGGGGTATTGTTTTCTAAAACGTCGTATTTTATCAAAATTGATTTTATCGAACGCTCCACCACTCTGACCTGGAACCGTGGCCATTATTAAAATAAAATGGAAGTCGGAATATTCCTCAAAAGCTTCAATTGCTGTTGGGGTAGTAACTGCTATTCCTTTTTTACCGGTAATTTCGTTAGGCAAACCAAGCTTTTCCTTCAAATCTTCCAATTGAAAGGTGAGATAATCTACCGGATTTTGAATCAATAAATCAAAATACTTCTCTGGAGTACTCGTGATCAAATGCAAATCAATTGGAATGGATGTCCACTGTCGGATCTGTGCTATATCATCAAAAACGCGTGGATCATCATTGCAATCTACGTGAAGCAAATCAACTTGATGATTTTCTAAGTCTTGAATTACTTCTTTTAACAGGCGTTTTTTATCGCTATAAATGGATGCTGAAATCTTCACTTTTTACTCTGATTTCAATTAATATTGCTCTGATTCATTGGGAAAATCATGAGATTTAACATCGCTGATATATTGCTTGAAAGAAGTAAGCATTTGATCATGTAAATTATTGTATTTACGCAAAAATCTCGGGTTAAATTCGTTATTGATTCCCAACATGTCGTGTACTACAAGCACCTGACCATCAACACCGTTTCCCGCTCCAATACCAATAATCGGAATTTGAACAAGTTGGGCAACTTCTGTTGCTAAAGCTGCTGGGATTTTCTCTAAAACAACTGAGAAACATCCTGCTTCTTCCAATAACTTTGCATCTTCTTTCAAACGAATGGCTTCCTCTTCTTCTTTCGCGCGAACCACATACGTTCCAAATTTATAGATAGATTGAGGCGTTAATCCTAAATGTCCCATAACAGGGATTCCCGCGGTCAAAATACGTTTTACAGATTCAATAATTTCATGTCCACCTTCCATTTTCACGGCATGTGCACCCGATTCTTTCATAATTCGAATAGCACTTGAAAGAGCCTCTTTGGAATTTCCTTGGTAACTACCAAATGGCAAATCAACAACAACCAATGAACGACTAACGGCGCGAACTACAGAAGAAGCATGATAAATCATTTGCTCTAGCGTAATTGGTAAAGTTGTCTCGTGACCAGCCATAACATTTGATGCAGAATCACCCACCAATATTACATCCACACCAGCTTCATCTATGATACGAGCCATGGAAAAATCATATCCGGTTAGCATCGAGATTTTCTCCTTGCGATTTTTCATCTCTTGCAAGGTATGCGTAGTGACCTTTTTTACAGATTGGTATGTTGACATAGAAACTAAATTATAATCACAAAACTACAAATGATTTAGGATGCTTAAACAAGAAAGTTGTTTAGAACTGAAAATATATAAAAGGTTGAATGTCTGCTGATCTAAATTGAACAACCAACATGATAATAAGAACTAAAATAACAGCCTTGAAAAATAGGGGCGTTTTGGCAATCATCTTTTCAACTGAAATCTCAAATGAAATCGGTGTGAAATGAAATAAAAACCCAAGCAACATCATAACTAAAACAACCGGGTATCCCTGAATAAAATCCAAAACAATATGACCATTAAACGAGAAAATAATTTGATTTAAAACTTGACCAACCACTTGCATATTTTCCGCTCGAAAGAATATCCAACAGAAACAAACGAAATGAAAAGTTAGAATCCAACTTAGTAAATTCAAAGACTTT
>JBIKQS010000061.1:0-10105 GCA_044349575.1 Crocinitomicaceae bacterium | reverse complement strand
GGAACAACACAATTATTATTAGTCACCGACCATGTTTTTGTGTCTGTGCCACATAGGTTTGTTACAGATAATACAAAGGTATTCACTCCATTTTGAAGATTTACATTGGTCGAAAGTAAATTATTCGAGTAACTGTAATTAATTGGATTTCCGTTAAGCGTTAACGAAATCCCTGAATTAGTTGGTTGATTTGAAATCGTTGCGTTATAACTGTAAGCTGAATTAGTTACTGTACCTGACATTGCGGCAAGCGTAATTTTTGGAGCTACACATGGATTATTGAATAAGGTAATTGTTTCAACATCTGCACCACAAGTATTTGTTGCAGTTATTGTAATTGTATTCAACCCAGTTGTAAGATTAACTGGAAACTCCAATGTGTTTGCGGATTTTGTATAAACAATATTTTTAAGCGCTAAACCGTTCAAACTTACCAGTAAGTTTTGTTTGGATTCGATATTGGTTACTTTGGCCTTTATCGTTTGATTAGATGTAGTTACTGTAGAATTTGATAATGGACTTTCAAGAATTATAATAGGAGCATTGCATGTTTGGTAATTCACAGTAAATAGTTGTGAAGCAGAACCACATCTCGTGTTAGCAGTAATACTAAAGGTATTTATTCCAGGATTTAGCGTTGTATTCATATCTATCTTCCCATTAACCAATGTAAATAGATTGATTGGACTATTATTTTGAGTTATTACCACTTGGCTTTTATCAGAAACACCTGATGACAAAGCAGAAAGATTAAATACAGGTGAGTTGACAGTAGTTCCAGTTGCACTTGGAGAAAGTAAAGTTATTGTTGGGTTAACACAATCATTGTAAAAGATTTCTGAAGTAATAGTATTATTACCGCATGCATTAAACAATTCAAGCGTGAAAACATTTCGCCCAGGCACAAGATTTACACTTGCTTGTAGTAAGCCATTATTAGCATTAAAGCTATACCCATTCAAAACAAAATTATTTTGAATCAATTTAATACCTTGTACAGTTGTAATTCCGGAAATAGCTGCTGAAATCGTATAAGCCGAATTTCTTACCGTATCATTTATCGTAGTTGGACTTGTAAACACTGCAGCTGGAAGCGTACAATTTAGAAAGTTTAGGCTAACCACTTTACTATCTGATCCACAGCGATTGTTCACGCGAATCGTAAATGAATTCGCTCCAGGAACCAAAATCACATTTGCTGTTAGTTTTTTCGTACTACTGTTGAAATTAAAGAGTACATTTTGTCCTACGCTATTAACTACACTAATTTGACTTGAGCTTGTTATTTCAGTTAAATTCGCTTCAATGGTATATTGAGGATTGGTAACAGTTTGTCCAGAAACTGGTTGAATAATCGAAATTGAAGGGGTATAACAAGGCGAACTAGTTACCGTGTTATTAGGTCTATTTCCTCTAAATCTAAAACGAAGATACATCGAAGTGTAATGATACAAATCATTTCTTGGTCGTACATTTGACGTCAATCCATCAAAATCATCACGAAGTGTAAAAGTGGTTTTGTGTTCAATACCAAGCGTTACTCTTTTGCCAATATGATATCCAAGTCCAATACCCAATGAAGGCATAAATGCAACGTTGTAAGAATCTGAACTATAACCATCCAATGGACTGTCATAAACTTCATCAAGCGTGTTATCTATTTGATCTGATAAAGGAATAGGATTTGACAACATGGATGAATAATTGTAAGTGGCACCAACCGCAGTATCATTTTGATTAACAAGATCCGAAAATGTCTGATGCCATGTAAGTCCAACCCCACCAAAAATATACGGATCCCAGCCTGATCTACTGGTAATTTTATTCATGTGAATTGCTAATTCTAGACCAAGACGATGCACATCAGATTGAAAATTGTGGACTGTCAACCCTTGATTTGTATAGGCTGATAGAGCCGAACCTGTATAACCTGCCAAACTACTTGTATCAGTATCTTGACCATACCAAAAACCTCTTAAATAGCGTGCACGAATATCAAAGGTGAAGGGACTATACGACTTGTAACCGTATGATTTACCTAAAATAACACCCCAACCGACATCTGTTCTGTTTTTCACATCCGTGGTATTCCATGTACCACCAACATTAAAACCTAAAAACCAACTTGAAGAATTGTCATAATCTACTCGCACCGTTTGAGAATGGTAGGAGAAAATTGTGCTTAAAATAAGGATAATTATATAACTCTTTTTCATACTATTTTATTTAGATTTTCGAATTTTTTCGATAACCGTGCCAAAAGTCCAAAAAAAAACACAAACTACCATAGATAACTTTCTAAATATTTTGATTTTTATTTAAAAAGATCTCATTAATATTGTAAAAACAAGTATTGAATTGAAAAAAAAGTGTTTTGTTATTTTTTTGTTAAACTTGGTTTGGACCAGTAACAGTTTCTTTTGTCAAGCACCGGCAAACGATAAATGTGACTCAGCTACTTTTTTATGTCCAGAAATCACAAGTTTTGGCACAACAAGAAATGCAGAGATAGATACGTGTCAAAATTGTTCAGATTTCAATTTATTTGGAGTAGACCCACTTCAGTCAACCGTTTGGTATGAATTTAATACAAATCAAATAGGTGATAGTCTTTTTGTTACAATCGATATAATCGCTCTTCCTGCCGGAATTGATGCTGGTGGAGTGCTAGAATTGCGTTTATTAAAAAAAAACAATTCCTGTAATCGTAACGATTTTCAACCTGTAGGGGCAACATTTTCTGCCACCTCAATCGATACAACATTCATTTTTACATCTTTGTCGCCTAATTCAAATTATGGAATTGTTTTAAATGAAAAATCTTTTGGTGTAATTGATCCAGGAGTAGATTATTCGATTCAAATATCTGGCAAATCGGTAGATTTACTTCAGCCACAAGGAATTATGGAATTTCCGGACACCATTTGCAAAGACAACAACGCTAATTTTTCACTTTCCTTACTAAATTGCACAAATCCAAGTTCAATACAATGGTTAATTAATGAAAATTTGGTCAGTTCGGGATTGAGCCTTGTTTTTGAAACGAATGAAATAGCAAATGGTGACATAGTAAGCGCAATTGTAACATGTAATTCCGATTGCTTAACACCGTTAACTATAACTTCTGATCCGCTTTTTGTATATTCTTTCAGTATTGATGCTGGAAATGACACAATTATTAATCCCGGTGAAACGGTTCAATTGCATGCATCAACTGATTCACCCAATTTTTACTGGGCCACACAGTTATTCATTAGTTCTTCAACCATTTTAGAACCTTTTGTTTATCCGGAAGAAACGTTTACGTATCCATTTGTAGCGTTCAGTAACGGGTGCACCTTGTATGATTATGTTACCATTTTTGTTCGAGATGGTTTGGAAATACCAAATACTTTTAGTCCGAATGGTGATAATTTAAACGATTCTTGGAAAATCCCAGATATTGAATTATATCCCAATAACAGATTAACTATTTACAACCGAAATGGCGTATTGTTAGAGTCGTACTCTCCATACACACCAGCTTCTCAATGGACTGGAGTTTGGCAAGGAGCAGCATTACCAGAGGGAGTTTACTTCTATATTTTAGAATTAAATGATGACGAAAAAACCATGTATAAAGGAACAATTTCAATTATACGATGAAGCAGCTTTTCCTCCTATTTCTTTTTCCATTGTCTGCGTTGAAGGTCTTTTCACAGATGGAATCGCACAGCAATCAATGGTCGTCAAATATTCAGCATTTCAATTCGGCTGTAGTTGGCCTCTACCCTAGTTTTGAGGCTAAATCACAGTACCGCATGCAATGGGTTGGTTTTGATGGTGCTCCAAGAACTTCGAGAATTTCTGTTATTGCGCCCTTGGTCAAAAAAATGAAACTGTATGAATTAACGCGACATGGAATTGGAGTTAGCATGGAAACGGATAGAGTTGCGGCTTTTTCAGTAAATAAATTTCAATTTCAATATGGAATTCATTTAAGACTTAAACACAAACATAGACTATCCTTTGGAATGAGTGCCGGAGCATTCCAGATGGGATATAATCCAGATAAAGTTGAAACCTACTACCCCGATCCCACTGTGAAAATTCAATCAAGCTTTGTGAAACCGTATACAAATATAGGAAGTATTGTAAGCGGCGAACGATATGCAGCTGGCCTTTCAGTAAACCACTTCATTCCTACTAAATGGGATAAGATTGGTCTTAATTCCAATTATTCTACCGAAATAGTGCTGTTCGGGAAATATGCATTTCAAATTCATGAGGCTTACAATTTAATTCCATCAGTTCTCATTAAAAACACCTTTAACGCCCCTTTTTTGATCGAAGTAAATTCCAAATTAAATTACTTAAACCGAATTTTTACAATGGTGGGTTGGCGTTTAAATAGATCAATGTACGCTGGAATGGAGTTTCGTATTTCTAAAAAATGGAATTTAGCATACACATTCGAGTATGGTATTGCCAAATTTGATAATTTTCTTTTTTCATCGCATGAATTTGGCCTATGTTTCAGATTGCCAAATAAGGTAATAGAGCCAGGATATGAGCATAAAACTGCTTTTTGAGATTATTCTGGTACATTTCATCGAATATTTCAAAATATACAAAACTTAATTTCCAAAACACTTGACAAGGGGGGTGTGCATGTTGTACATTTGCAATTCAAAAAAAAGATACTATGAGTAAAATGAAATTGTCGGAGTTCATGTTTGATCTACCGGAAGAGTTGATTGCGGAATACCCTACAGATAATCGTGATGAATCTAGATTAATGGTTTTACACCGCAAGACGGGTCAAATTGAACACCGCATGTTTAAAGATATCATTGAGTATTTTGATGAAGGAGATGTGATGATAATGAATAATACACGTGTTTTTCCAGCCAGAATGTATGGTAATAAAGAAAAAACTGGAGCTAAAATTGAAGTATTTTTATTGCGAGAATTGAATAGAGAAAGTCTATTATGGGATGTTTTGGTAGATCCTGCACGAAAAATACGAATTGGTAATAAATTATATTTTGGTGACGATGATTCACTTGTTGCTGAAGTAATTGATAATACAACTTCACGAGGAAGAACCTTGCGTTTTTTATTTGATGGGACGTACGAAGAGTTTAAACAAAAAATAACTGATTTAGGCGAAACTCCACTTCCTAAATACATCAAAAGAGCTGTTGAACCTTCAGATGAAGATAGATATCAAACCATTTTTGCCAAGGAAGAAGGTGCTGTTGCAGCTCCAACAGCAGGATTACATTTTTCTCGTGAGTTATTGAAAAGATTGGAAATAAAAGGAATAAATTTCGCTGAAATAACACTTCATGTGGGGTTAGGTACTTTTAGACCTGTTGAAGTTGAGGATCTTACAAAGCACAAAATGGATTCTGAACAAATTATTATCACTCCTCAAGCGTCTGATATAGTTAATGAAGCAAAAAAGCATCGAAGAAAAGTATGTGCAATTGGTACAACCTCAATTAGAGCTATTGAAACATCAGTTTCAACCAATGGAATGCTAAAACCATATGATGGTTGGACGAATAAATTTATTTATCCACCGTATGAATTTTCTGTTGCTGATTGCTTGGTAACAAATTTCCACACACCTATGTCAACATTATTAATGATGATCTCCGCGTTTTGTGGACACGATTTAATGATGGAAGGATACAAGCAAGCTGTTGAAAATAAATACAGATTTTATTCATACGGAGATGCAATGCTTATTTTGTAATCTACTTCTTCGAATGAAGATATAAGAAGAAAATACAATAGCAAAATGGGTTCAGAGAAACAAATGACATTTTTGGCACATCTTGAAGAGTTGAGATGGCGTGTTGTCAGAACTGTTATTGCAATTCTTGTTTTTGCTGTCATTATTTGGATTTATCAGGAATGGATCATGGAGAATTTATTCCTCTCCATGAATAAGAAAGGGTTCATTACTTTTCAATTAATGTGTGATTATTTTGGGATTTGCATTGAAGAAATCCCATTGAAAATGCAAAGTATGACCATGGGTGGACAATTTTCATATGCCTTGATGATGAGTTTTATGGGAGGGTTTGTGATAGCCTTCCCCTATTTTTTTTATCAATTATGGAGTTTTGTAAAACCAGGCTTGAAACTAAATGAAATTAATGCAACCAAAGGGATTGTGTTTTATGTGAGTCTTTTGTTTTTTTCAGGAATTATATTTGGTTATTTTATCGTTGCCCCACTTTCCGTTCAATTTTTTGGAAGTTATCAAATAAGCAAGGAAATTCAAAATAACTTTACTGTTAGCTCGTATATGGGGACGATTTTCTCAACTATATTTTATACGGGTTTGTTGTTCTTACTACCAATTGTATCTTATTTACTAACTCGAATTGGATTAATTACCCCAGATTTTTTACGAAAATATCGGAAACATGCCATTGTTGCAGTATTGATATTAGCTGCAATAATTACTCCGCCAGATGTTGTCTCTCAAATAATCGTGTCCATACCTATTGTTATTTTGTATGAAATAGGTATATTAGTCTCTGCTCGTGCAGCAAAAAAGATTGAACTAGAAATGACACAATAAAATATGATTGAAAGACTTGTTTCTTTAAGCCTTTTCATTTTTATGGTAATCAGCCATAGTCTTTCACAACAAACAAAAATTTCAGGATACGTAAAAGATGCATCTACAGGTGAGTTATTGCCTTATGTATCTGTGCGTTTTATTAATTCAAAAATTGGAACTTATACTGATTCATCCGGTTATTACTCAATTGAAAGTTATTATTCAACGGATTCTATTCGATTTTCGCTTTCTGGATTTATTTCTCAAACTCATTATGTAGAAAGAGATATCGAGCAAAAAAAAGACATTGGATTGCAAATTTTGACGGATGAACTCAATGAGATTGTAATTTATACTCCTGATGAATTTCCATCAACTACACTACATAAGAGATTAGTAGCTAATAAACCAATCAATAACAAGGAAAAACTAAATTCATATGAATATGATCTTTACAGTAAGATTCAATTTGATTTAAATAATTTGGATGATCAGTTTGGTAAAAATGGTGTGGTTAAACGATTAGATTTGATTTTAGACTATCTAGATTCAACAACTACAGGCAATAATTATCTACCAGTTATTTTAAGTGAAACATTTTCTAATTTTTATTTCAAAAACAATCCGAAAATTAAGAAAGAAGTAATTCAGGCAACTAAAATTACCGGAATAGACAATCTTCAATTGAATCAGTTTTTAGGTGATATGTATTTAGATATTAATTTTTACGATAATGTCATTGATATTTTTAACAAATCATTTATTAGCCCAACCTCTTCTATAGCCAGAAGCTACTACAAGTTTTTTCTAGAAGACTCAACATTTATCGATAATGATTGGTGCTACAAATTGCGTTTCCTTCCCAAGAGATCTGGAGATTTAACTTTTAAAGGTGAATTATGGATTCATGATACAACGTATGCCATTAAATTAATTAAAGCGTCTATTTCTCCAGATGCAAATTTAAATTACATCCAAGATTTATATTTTGAACATTATTTTGATCAAGTTGAAAAAGAAGTTTGGATGCTTAAAGAGGAAAGATCGATTGCCGATATTAAATTAACCCAGAAATCCAAAGTATATGGCATTTATGCCCGAAAAAATAGTTCAAGGAGAAATTATGTCATCAATTCAAAAAGAGATCCTGAATTTTTCACAACAGGTAATGCAATTCAATTGGTTGACAGTGCCAAAGTTCGACCAGAAAGTTATTGGGAAAATATTCGAACAGAAAAACTAACAACCCAACAAGAAGGAATTGTTGATATGGTTGATTCATTGAATAACTTACCCTTTTTTCAAACACTTAAGAACCTAACCTACTTCTCTACAACTGGTTATTACCCCGTTGGAAAGATCGAAATTGGAAGTGCTTTCAGTATAATTTCATTCAATCAAGTTGAAAAATTCAGAACTGCGTTTGCTTTGCGAACATCCAATAATTTTTCTAAACGACTTGAGCTTGGTGGAAGGGTAGCATACGGTTTTGGGGATGAACGGTGGAAATATGGATTTACCACCAGATATAATATTTCGCCGAAAAAAAGAGGGATGTTAACGGGATATTACACCTATGATATAGAACAAATCGGACAATCTCCAACTGCGGCTTCAATGGGTTCAACTTTTGCCACTGTTCTTAGCACCGCTCCATTTGATAAATTGACTTTTGTAAAGAAAACCGGAGTTAGTTTAGAAAAGGACATTAAAAAAGATGTTGTTGTTTATACCGCTTTTGATTGGAAAGAATTTACACCCTTAGGTTTGGCAAATTATTTAAAGTATAACCCATCTACAGGTTATACGGATACTATTGGAAGTATACGGACAGCAGAAATTACAGCGCGTTACAGGTGGACAAAAGATGAGGAATTTTTGGCAGGTCAATTCGATAGAACCAGTTTACGATCTGTTTATCCCATTCTATCATTTCAAGCAATTTTTGGCGTAAAAGGAATTGGCGGAAGTCAATACAATTATCAAAAATATGAGTTTCAATTAGAGCACAACACACAAGTTGGGATTTTTGGAAGAATGCGTTATGGCGCAATAGCAGGTTATATTCATGGAGACGTGGCCTATCCCCTACTCAAAGTTCACGAAGGCAACCAATCCCTGTGGTTATTGACTTCTGCATTTAATAAGCTCAATTTTTTAGAATTAATTTCAGATCGATATGTTGGTGCGTTTATCGAAAATCACTGGGAAGGACTAATATTTGATAGAATTCCAATTAACAAAATACTCAAATGGCGTTTGTTAACCACAGCTCGCGTTGCTTATGGTTCTTTAAGTACTCGTCATGAAAACGAAATGCTCATCCCTTCATTTGTTCGTCGATTTGGAAATGTACCGTATGTCGAGTCCTCTGTGGGGATTGAAAATATAATTAAGGTTGTACGAGTAGATTTAGTTTGGAGAATGACTCACCAATTACCAGGTGTATCACCACTAGGCATTAGAGCAAGAATTTCATTTAACTTTTAATAAATTGAAAAAATATGTACTTTTTATTAGAAGAATTTGTTATTTTTGCACCCTAAATTGAAATAGGTTGCAGCGATGTGACATGTTCTTATAGCTCTCCCGATAGCTATCGGGACGGTTAGAGCGAAAGCTTAACATAATCGGGAATTTGGTCCTATAGCTCTCCCGATAGCTATCGGGACGGTTAGAGCGAAAGCTTAACATAATCGGGAAATTGGTCCTATAGCTCATTCGGTTAGAGCAACTGACTCATAATCAGTAGGTGCTTGGTTCGATTCCAAGTGGGACCACAACTAAAACCCAGTATAGCTAAGGCTTTGCTGGTTTTTTTATGGAGTTTATTTTGGTGTTGGATTTCATGAAAACTGGGTGAAAAACAGCTAAAATAGACCTTAAAGTGCCTTTTACTTGCAAATTTACTTGCAAACTTTAGATGCCATAATATGTAAATCTATGGCAACATTGAGCTTAGTTTTAGACAAGCGCAGACAGAAAAAAGATGGTACTTATCCCTTAGTTTTTCAAGTAATTATGAATACTGTACCAGTGAAAATAAGTACAGGTTTATCTATTAATGAGTATGATTTTGATAGTATAGCTGGTGTACATAAAAAATCAATATTACTTAATGATGAGTTAAATATACTTGAGAAAACCTACAGAAATAGACTCCAACAGTTTTGTTTATTGAACCCAACATGTAGAAGTGCCAATGAAATAAAAAAGTACTTACTGAACAAAGCACCAGATGAATTGACTATTTCTGAGTTTTGGGATAACACCATTATTGAACTGAAGAATCTTGGGAGATTAGGTGGGGCAAACATATATACCCAAAGCAAAAATAGGATTGGAAAACATTTTGACCTAAATGTCCCCTTTAGGAAGTTTATCTACCGAGATTTACTAGTACTTGAACAACAAATGTATCAATCCGGTATAAGTATAAATGGAATGGGGGTTTATCTAAGAAGCTTCCGTGCTATATGTAATAAAGCTATTAAGGAGGATATAGTAAACTTTGAATGGTATCCATTTAGGAAATATAAGATT
>JBIKQS010000325.1:0-3019 GCA_044349575.1 Crocinitomicaceae bacterium | reverse complement strand
CGTGCCGCAACAACCACCAATAATATTTACCAATCCTTCGTCCAAAAACTCTTTGATTTGTTGGGCCATCAATTCCGGAGATTCATCGTATTTGCCAAATTCATTGGGCAATCCTGCATTTGGATGAGCACTGACAGCAAAAGGAGATTTATCGTTTAAGATTTGCAAATACGGACGCATTAAATTCGCTCCAAGGGCACAATTCAAACCAATACTCAGCAAAGGAATGTGAGACAACGAAATTAAAAATGCTTCCGTTGTTTGCCCAGTTAATGTTCGGCCACTTTGATCGGTTATCGTTCCTGAAACCATAATTGGGAGTTTTGTGCCTCGTTCATCAAAAACAGCATCAATGGCAAATAATGCTGCCTTGGCATTCAAGGTATCAAAAACGGTTTCCACCAAAAGAACATCAACTCCTCCATCCATAAGTGCTTCCACTTGTTGCTTATACGCATCAACCAATTGGTCAAAAGAAATCGCTCTGTATCCAGGATCATTTACATCTGGTGAAATTGAGGCTGTCCGATTGGTTGGACCTATTGAACCAGCTACAAATCTGGGTTTGTCAGTGAATTCCGCAGCAACTTCCTTCGCTATTTTAGCACTCTGAAAATTAATCTGATAAACTGCTTCTTCTAATTCATAATCGGCTTGAGCAATCCAAGTTCCAGAAAACGTGTTTGTTTCAACAATATCTGCTCCTGCCTTAAAATACTGGCGATGAATTTCTTTAATTATCTCAGGTCTGGTAATTGATAATAAATCATTATTCCCTTTCAACGGTTTGGTATGATTTTCAAATGCGCCTTCGCGAAAATCAAATTCTTCCAACTTATATCGTTGAATCATGGTTCCCATAGCACCATCCAAAACGAGTATTCTATCTTTGATTATTTCCTCTATCATTTCCTGAAAATTTTAAACCCTAAGCGATTTCGAGTTGCAAAAATACAAATAGTTAAGGGTAAAGTGGAAATTCTCGTGGAGAAAAGTTTATTTAGAAATCAATTGAAATAATTCATCCAAATTCGGAGAAACAATTACTTCAATTCTTCTGTTTTTTGCTTTGTCAGTTGCATCTACCGGATAAAATTCGCTTCTACCCGCAGCCATTATTTTCTTAGGATTCATCGCTGAATTATCCAACATTATTTCAACTACTGCAGTAGCACGAAGAACTGATAATTCCCAATTGTTTTTTGGTGAACTAGAACTACTCATTTTATTATTGTCAGTATGGCCTTCAACAACGATTTCAAGGTCGCTTGTACTTTCTAAGGCTTTCGCTAAATCAATAACAGCCTTTTTACCTTGAGCCTCTACGGTTGTACTTCCTGATCCAAAGAGTAATTTTGCTTCGAGACTAATGTAAATTCTTCCATCTTTTTCAACTACTGTTAACCCTTTATTTTCATACGCACGAAGAGCTGCTGCGATTTTATCTTTCAATAATTTCATTCCTCTGTCTTGTCGAGCAATAATTTCTTCCAATTCAGCTACACGTGCCTCTCTCTCTGCCAATAAAGCTTGTTTGGCATTTAGTTCCTTTTCCAAAATAGCCAATGCATCTTCTTTTCGCTGTAATTCAATACTTTTTGCTTCTAATTCAGCTTGAAAGACAGAAGCTTCTTTCGATCCCATTTGCTTGTAATTATCGAAAGATTTTTCTAAGTCAGCGTATTGTTTTTTCAACTTTGCTAGTTCAAGTAATGAAGACCTGAATTTAGCTCCATTAGATAAGGTGTCTTTTTTTAATTGATCAACTTCTTTTTCCAAGAGATTCAATTTTTCTTCAACAATTTGCGCCTTGTTTTCCGCTTGGCTACTTGTATTTTTATATTTTTCAAGTTCCTCATTGCATGCTTTTTCGCGAGCTAGTAAATCTTGGTATTTTTTTGCAGGAACACAACTCGTTACCGCAACTAAGAACACTGCAGAAACAAGTAGAACATATCGATTTATCATTCTTTTCATAAGTACAAAATTCGACAACATTTTAGCATGTAATTTCTTGTATTGAAAGAGTTTTAAACACTTTAAATTGAATAACCTAGGCAGGTTTTTTGAAATCTTTAGTAAAAAGGTGTCAATTTATTTTTTGTATCACCCATCCATTTCTTAACGATTTATTTCATTGGCTCATTCTCACTGAATGGATTCAGACAAGCAAAATCACTGAATATCAACATTTTCAAAAACAGATCCTTTTACCTGCAAAAAACATGGTTATTTTCTATTTATCAAAAAATCAAAAAATTGAATAAAACATTATAGAAATTCAACTTAGTTTTACTACTTTTAGCCACCTAAAAATGAATATGAAAAATTTAAAGTTAAAATTAGTAGCGATTCTTGTTTTTACAGGAATGTTTGCGAGAGCAGACGAAGGGATGTGGTTTTTAATGTTTATAGAACGTTTAAACCATCGAGACATGCAAAAAATGGGGCTTCAGTTAACAGCTGAAGAGATTTACAGCATTAACAATCACAGTCTGAAAGACGCTATTGTTCAATTTAACGGTGGATGTACTGCTGAAATCATTTCCAAAGAAGGATTGATTTTAACAAATCACCACTGCGGATATGATGCCATTGCTGAATTATCTACACCAGAGCAAGATTATTTAACCAACGGTTTCTGGGCAAAAAACAAGTCTGCTGAACTAAAACCTAAATCACTTTATGTTCGCTTTTTTGTTAGAATGGATGATGTTTCTAAACGAATTCTAGGGAAAGTAAATGATTCAATGACAGAGGAAGAAAGAGACAAAGCGATTAATGCTGAAATCGCTCTCATCGAAAAAGAAAATAACGAGGGTGGAAAATACACAGTTAGCGTTCGTTCATTCTTCCAAGGGAATGAATTCTACTACTTTGTTTATCAAGATTTTAAAGATGTTCGTTTGGTAGGAACGCCACCAAAAAGTATTGGAAAATTCGGTGGTGATACGGACAATTGGGAGTGGCCTCGACACACTGGTGACTTTTCAATGTTTAGAGTATATGGTGATGCACA
>JBIKQS010000326.1:0-3019 GCA_044349575.1 Crocinitomicaceae bacterium | reverse complement strand
TTCAGCAATCGCTACCATCGTTGATAATCATCCAAAAAGATGTCATTTACAATTAGAACAAAAAAAGGAACACCCGCCTGAATATCCTATTCACATAGCCATTGCACCAACAAAAAACATGGAACGATTGGAATGGTTCATTGAAAAAGCGACCGAAATTGGTATAACCGAAATTAGCTTAATTATTTGTCAAAACAATGAACGCAGGGATGTAAAATTAGAGCGTTTAGAAAAGGTAGTTATTTCTGCCGTTAAGCAATCAGGAAGATTTTTTATACCAAAACTTAATCCAATTGAAAAATGGCAAGGCTTTTTAAAAAAGCATCCAAAGGGATTAATAGCGCATTGTCGAACGGGCGATAAAAAATCGATTAGAGATTTTAATGAAAACTATTTAATTGCCATAGGTCCGGAAGGTGATTTTACACAAGAAGAAATACAATTAGCTATTAATTCAGGTTATGAAACCATTACTTTAGGTAAAACAAGGCTACGCACTGAAACAGCGGCACTTGTAGCTTGCATTGAAGCTAGAAAATAAATTACTTCTTTAAAGCTTCAGCCGATAATTTCAAACCATCGTCCAACCATTTTTTAAATGCTTCAGCATTTCCATGGTGTTCAAAATCTGCAGGTCCATTACCAAGATCTTTACCATCAGGCGATAACATTCTGTAATGAGGTTGAGAGTTACTTTTGTAACGGCTCATTTGTAAGAATCCCCATTTGTGACCTACTTGTGTTATTTCCATTTTTTTACCTGGTGCATATTCTAATTCTTTGTGCTCAGAAGCAGGTAATTCTTTCTTCTCATCAACATACAAGGAAGCAACTACAACTTGGTCTTTTAACACAGATAAAACCCCATCGGCATTCCATACGGTTTCTTCCATTTTTCGGCAATTCTGACATCCCCATCCTGTAAAATCGAGCATTAAGGGTTTGTTGACCTTTTTTGCATAAGCCAAGGCTTTATCATAATCATCAAACATCATAATTCCATGAACACCTTCATGCATGCCTTCTTCGTGAGATATTGGAGAATTTGATGAAGATGCGCTTGATTGTTTCCACTCACTATAGGTCGGTGAAGGTGGAAATCCACTGATTAATTTAAGTGGCGCACCCCACATACCTGGAATCAAATAAGCAACAAAAATGAGTGTTGTCGTACCTAACAAAACTCTACCAACAGATAACCTTTCCAACGGACTATCATGTGGTAATTTAAATCCACCGAATAGATAAATCGCCAAAGCTGTAAATATACCTATCCAAATAGCAATAAATAGTTCTCTTTCCAATAAGTGAGCTTGCGAAACAAGATCGGCAGTTGACAAAAATTTAAAGGCCAAGGCTAGTTCCAAAAATCCTAGAAAAACTTTAACGGTATTCAACCAACCTCCGGATTTAGGTAATGAATTCATCCAACCTGGAAATGCTGCGAATAAAGTAAATGGCAATGCTAAGGCAAGAGAAAATCCAAACATACCAACAAATGGCGCAATTCCACCAATAGATGCTGATTGAACGAGTAAAGTTCCAACAATTGGGCCGGTGCATGAAAATGAAACTAAGGCAAGTGCAAGTGCCATGAAGAAAATACCAATAAAACCTCCTTTATCCGAAGCTTTATCAGCCTTATTCAACCAAGAGTTTGGCAACGTAATTTCAAATGCTCCCATAAATGAAGTGGCGAATACCACTAATAATAAAAAGAAAATAATATTGAACCAAACATTTGTTGATAAAGCATTCAGAGCTGCAGGACCAAAAACTGCAGTCACTACAGTTCCTAGAATTACATATATGGCAATGATTGAAAAGCCGTAAAAAAGTGCATTTCTAATTCCAATAGCTCGATTTTTACTTCTGTGAGTAAAAAAACTAACTGTCATTGGAATCATAGGAAAAACGCACGGTGTTAACAAGGCCGCGAATCCACTTAAAAAGGAAAGAATGAAAATTACCCAAATGGAATTATTCGAACTTTTATTCTCAGCTGGTTTAGATGTTACAACCTTTTTATCTTTGTTTGATGCTGCTTGAGCATTCATAGTTGCAGAGGCATCAGGAGCACTTGCTAAAACACTATCCATTTTTTCTTTGCTCATTGAACAAGCCTTTGCTGGTAAAGAAAATTTGAGTGTAAATTCGGGAAGACATTTTACTTCATTACACGTTTGAAAGGAGAAGGAACCTGTTATAGTTAAGTCTTTATCGGAGGAAATTAGAATTTTTCGTTTTAATACAAAACTACCTTTGTGGTAACTCATTATTTCATCTATGTCAGTATTATTTTCAATTACTGGTTTGGGTTCAATAACACCAGAAACAACCGAAACGCCCGCAAGAGAATTAACATTTAACTGGGTTGGAATAGAAAAAGATCCTGCTGGAAGTTTGTTCGAATTAATATGCCATCCTGGAACAACCGTAACTTTAGCTACAACGAAAGCCTCACATCCATTCTGCTCTATTGAAAAGACCGCTTTGACTTTATCTTCAGGGCTCTCCAATTGAGCGTAGGTATTACTTATGAGTAATGAGATAAAAAGAAATATTGATACTTGCAGTAACTTCATTATTTTTCCAATTTAATTGATAGTTTTTCTTCTTTCGGAGGAAGACACCTCGTTTTATCACAAACCATAAAGGTAATTGTAATTTCTAATTCAGATTTCTTTTTTAGTTTCACTTTTTGCTTAAAAATGGCATAATCGTCAAAAACCGAAATATGAGCTCCAAAATTTTCATCGTACATAGCATGAACATTTTCCTCAATTAGCTTACCTTTAATTTTGACACTTTTGTTTTTTGTAAACTTAATGGTCGTTGGAACTGGTCCAGCATTTGGAGAAACATACTGACTGTACAAATGCCAATCTTTTTGAATTTTTGCTTTGATAATTACCTCTGAACTTTCTTTCGAATACGATGCACTCCATTGCACTACATTTTGAGCAGCTGCAGTTCCTGCAAAAAGTAAAAAAACAAGAAGAATAACTCTCATCAAACT
>JBIKQS010000060.1:0-10122 GCA_044349575.1 Crocinitomicaceae bacterium | reverse complement strand
TAATGCTCTTTTCATTGTGTATCAAAAAAAAGTAGTATATTTGTATTAAATAAAGCAATATAATGCACTTTACCGAAATAATTAATACCATCAAAGTTCGTCGTGAATCTTTAAAAGTAACCCAAGAAACATTGGCAGAAATGTCTGGAGTTGGTTTACGAACATTAAAGCAATTCGAAAGCGGAAAAGGAAATCCTACCCTCTCAACGCTTACTAAAATTTGCAATGTTTTGGGAATTGAAATTTATTTAGGAATTAAACATATAACAATCAAATAATGAGATCTGCCAAGGTTTTATATAAAAATGAGGAAGCCGGTATCATCACCCAAAACGATGATGGGTCATTTTCATTTCGGTATCATTCGAATTGGTTAGGAGATTCTCAAAAGCCTAGTATTAGTCTTACATTACCGAAATCAACAGATGTTTATTCATCCAAATTTCTATTTCCTTTTTTTTACAACATGCTTCCCGAAGGAACAAATAAACAAATGGCCTGCGCATTTCACCGCATAGATCCCGAAGATTATTTTGGATTATTAATGAATACAGCGAATATTGACTCAATTGGAGCAGTTCGAATAATTAAAATATAAGCTGAAGTGAGTTTACCGAAGATAGCATATTGCCCAGGAACATTATCAAGTGGATTTGAAACGTATAGTCAAACTGCACTGAATAGGGTTTTTCATGGAAAGAAAGTTCATCACTTATTGCCTTATGATTCGCCAAACTCCAACGAAGAAAATAATATTCTATTCGATGAAAACAGAAAACGGATCTCAATTTCGGGTGTCCAAGAAAAATTTTCCGTTGTTTTGAAAAAAAATAAATTAAGGTTAGCTGGTGAAAATGAAGCAGGGACACACATTTTAAAACCAATTCCAAATTTTGGAAAAAAAGCGGATCAAATGCCTGCAAATGAACATCTAACAATGCAAATCGCTCGGCAAATTTATGGGATCGAAACTGCGGAAAATGCGCTCATTTTTTTTAAAGATGGAACCCAAGCTTACATCACAAAACGATTTGACGTTCAATCAGACGGCTCAAAACTAGCACAAGATGATTTTGCTTCATTATCAGAAAAAACCCCACAAACACATGGGGAGAATTATAAATACTTAGGAAATTATTTGGAGCTTTTTCAATTGATGGAACGCTACTTACCTATCTACAAAATTGAAGCGCCAAAACTTTTTAAGACACTCATTTTTAACTATTTATTTTCCAATGGAGATGCGCATTTGAAGAATTTTTCACTAACGGAAACTCCCATGGGAGATTATCGACTTAGCCCAGCATATGATTTATTAAATAGCCGAATACATATCGATGATAAGGAATTTGCCCTTGAGGATGGTCTATTGCCGCGCAATTTAGCGACAGGAAAAATGAGTTCACAATTTGCGACACTTGCACTCGAGGCTGGAATAAGTGATAAAATTTTTCAGTCGATAAAGACGTTAATGACGACGCAAACCACGCAAGTTGAAAAAATGATAGGGTCCTCCTTTCTTAGCGATACGATAAAAAGAAATTACCTTCAATCCTATCAAAGACGATTGAATTTGCTGATAAAAGAATAAAGGATTATTCCCAATTCCAAATCTCCCAACTTTTCAAAGCTTGTTCTTTTAGCATTGATTCGCCGTTGAGAATCGTTGCTCCGTGTTTCTGGGCCTTTTCTAAAAACAATGTTTTGGGTGGATTATAAATGAGGTCAACCACCAAATGATCTTCGGTTAATTCACACCAGGGAATGGGAAGTTCTTCTTGAACAGAGGGAAATGTTCCAACAGGCGTACAATTAACCCATAATTTACAGCCCAAGAGCATGTGTTTATTTAACTCATTGTAAGAGAAAATCCCTTCTCCTTCTTGGGAAGATGAGATAAAATAGACTTGAACTCCCAATTTTTTAAGTACATGAGCAATTGCTTTAGATGCGCCTCCGGTACCAAAAAGTAAAGCCCGTTCATGTTGATTCGTGAAAAATGGTTTTATCGATTGAGCAAAACCAAAAGCATCCGTATTGTGACCGATCGTTTTTCCATTTTTAAATTGAACCACATTTACCGCTCCAATTTGCTTCGCATCATCAGTGATTTCATCCAAAAAGGGTATAATTGCTTCTTTGTATGGAATAGTCACGTTCAGTCCATGAACACCAGATTCGAAAATTTCATTAACTTCTTCAATTTGAGCTATTTCGAAATTTGAATATGCTGCATTTATTGCGTTTTCAGCAAAATACTTTGTGAAAAAATTCTTGGAAAACGAATGAGAAAGAGATTTACCGAGAAGTCCGTATTTTTTCATTACACAATTTATTTACCAACCGCCTTTATCGTGTTCTTCAACCTCTCCGCTTTTTGTTTCAAGTCCTCCACGGTTGGTGCAGTGATAGTAAAATGTCCCATTTTCCGGAAACCTTTCACTTTTTCTTTGCCATAAATATGAATGTAAACACCCGGTTCTGCCAATAAATCTTCCATGCCGGGATAATTTGCCAAACCGGACGAATTTGGTTCGCCTAAAATATTAATCATTGCTCCGGGTTGAATTAAATCCGTTGCTCCCAAAGGCAAATTCAAAATACTTCTTAGGTGTTGTTCAAACTGCGAAGTTATATTACATTCTATGGTATGGTGACCGCTGTTGTGTGGACGAGGTGCAATTTCATTTACCAATAATTCTCCTTCTTTGGTTAAGAAAAATTCAATGGCCAAAATACCGACCATTTCCAATTTCTGAATGATATCAACCGCCATTTCGCGTGCACGATTTTCAATATCCTTTGAAACATCAGCTGGAGAAAATAAAAACTCAACTAAATTAGCTTGCGGATTGAATTCACATTCTACAGCTGGATAAGCAGTTACCTCTCCCCTTTCATTTCGAGCCACAATAACCGCCAATTCCTTTTCAAAATCAACGAATTTTTCCAAAACGGTAGGAGCGTCAAATGCATTTTGAAAGTCTGTAGTTGATTGCATGATTTGAACACCTTTGCCATCGTATCCACCTGTTCGCAGTTTTTGTGCAAAGGGAAGAAAGTCCTTGTGCGATTCAATTTCATTGGCTTCAATCAAGCGAAAATCTGCCGTTGGGATTCCATGATCTTTGTAAAATTGCTTTTGAATGCCTTTATCTCGAATAATTCGAAGTACTCTTGGTTGCGGAAAAACAGGTATGCCACTTTTTTCCAATTCTTCCAAGGCCTCGATATTTACATTTTCGATTTCAACAGTGATTAAGTTTTTGTCCTTACCGAAGTTCAAAACCGTTTCATAATCCGTGATTGAACCACAAGTGAATTCATGTGAAATTTTAGCACACGGAGCCTCTGGGTCCCCATCTAAGGTATAAACGTGTACATTCCAATTGATTGCCTCTTGAATCAGCATACGACCCAATTGTCCTGCTCCAAGTACACCTAATTTAAAATTGTTGCCGTACCACGTTTTCATACATTAATATGCTTTTGCGAAAATAACTCGGCCTGTGGAAGCATTTCCTGTTACCATGCATTTTCCATCTTCCAGTACTTGATCTAGTGCAATGCATCGAATGGTTGCTTGCGTTTCTTCTTTTACTTTAGATTCTGTTTCAGGAGTGCCGTCCCAGTGGGCCAAGATAAATCCACCTTTTTCAATTTCCACTTTAAATTCCTCGTATGTTTCTACCGTTCGTGTATTTGCTTCACGATGTGCTAATGCTTTATTAAATAATGATGTCTGAATTTCTTCCAATAAATTTTCAATAAAAACTTCAATTCCCTCCATGGAAACTACCGTTTTTTCTTTGGTATCCCTTCGGGCAACTTCTACTACATTATTTGCCATGTCTCTTGGTCCTAAGGCTAATCGCACGGGAACACCTTTCACTTCGTATTCGGCAAATTTCCATCCCGGTCTGCGGTTATCATCGTCATCTATTTTGAACGAAATTCCCTTTGCTTTTAACAAAACCGACCATTCTTCAAATTTTGCTACAACAGTCGCTTTTTCTTCATCTGAGCGATAAATAGGAATAGCCACCACTTGCAATGGAGCTAATTTCGGCGGAACAACTAAGCCTTCATCATCTGAATGAGTCATGATTAAAGCCCCCATCAATCGTGTAGAAACACCCCATGAAGTGGCCCAAACAAAATCCAATTTACCTTCCTTGTCCGCAAATTTTACCTCAAATGCTTTTGCAAAATTTTGACCTAAGAAATGAGAAGTTCCCGCTTGCAATGCTTTACCATCCTGCATCATCGCTTCAATACACAAAGTATCTTCAGCACCTGCAAATCGCTCAGAGGCGGTTTTTCTACCTTTAATTACCGGCATTGCCATATATTGTTCCGCAAATTCAGCATAGACATCTAACATTGTTTCTGCTTCTTTAATCGCTTCTTCTTTTGTAGAATGAGCTGTGTGTCCTTCTTGCCATAAAAATTCAGCAGTTCTCAAAAACAAGCGTGTTCTCATTTCCCAACGAACAACATTCGCCCATTGATTTATAAGTATCGGTAAATCACGATACGATTGAATCCAATTTTTATAGGAATTCCAGATGATTGTTTCAGAAGTAGGTCGTACAATTAATTCTTCCTCCAATTTTGCCTCAGGATCTACAATTACGCCACTTCCATCCTCGGCATTTTTTAAGCGATAATGAGTTACTACAGCACATTCTTTTGCAAAACCATCCACGTGGGAAGCTTCTTTACTTAAATAAGATTTTGGAATAAAAAGTGGAAAATACGCATTGGAATGACCCGTTTCTTTGAAACGACGATCCAATACATCGCGCATATTCTCCCAAATTGCATACCCGTAAGGCTTAATAACCATACAGCCTCGAACATCTGAATGTTCTGCTAAATCCGCTTTGTAAACTAAATCATTATACCACTTGGAGTAATCTTCTGCGCGTGTAGTTTTTTGTTGAGACATACTTTTTCAAATTTGTATGCAAAGGTAACTAATCGAAGTTTACAAGAAAAGGAAAATTAATTCAAAATTATCCTCATTAAATTTTAATTAATACATAAACAATTAACCGACTAACAAGGCATTTTGATGGATAATAAAAAACATATATGCTTAACAAGAATAAATTTAATCAAAATTTAATCAAAATAAATTGTTTAAGGCAACCATAGTAACTAATTTCGTATTATAAGTATAAAACTAAACAATAACCAACCAAATAGAATTTATCTAACTCTATTTTTATCTTAACATGAAAAAAATTATTTTAGTCATATTTTTATTTTCCTTTTTAAATTTTACCAACGCCCAAGTTGTTAGCCCATTTAATATAAGATATCAAGTTAATCAAAAAGGAAATATTACATTGTTGTCAAATGTAGCTATCACATGTAATTCTACTAATGCAAATTGCGGTGTATATCAAAATCAACTTCCTCCGACTGGTAATCATAATCAAGATGGAGGAATTGTTTTTGGCTATGTCGATAATGATAATAACCCTTCAACTTTTCAATCATCAAGCGACAGCCTTAATCTTCCTAATTGCTCAGAAATCACTTGGGCTGGGCTCTATTGGAGTGCCCGTGTAAATACGAGTACAGCTAATTATACGGATAGAGATAAGGTTAAATTAAAAACAAATAATGGTGCATACCAACAACTTACAGCTGATCAGATACTTGATATTCCTACAATTACAGGTAATGCAAATTTTAATATGCCAGGTTATTATTGCTATAAAGATATTACGCCAATTCTTCAGGCTTCAGGCACAAATACTCGTGTAACCGTAGCAGATATTGTTTCACAGACTGGGTCGAATAATCTTTTTGGTGCTTGGACTATTTTCGTTGTTTATAAAAACACGCTTTTATCCATGAGAAACCTTACTGTTTTTGATGGTATGGCATATGTAAGTAATGGAAACACTCTTGATATTCCAATAAACGGATTTAACACACCAAACGTTGGTCCCGTTTCCTTTCAACTTGGTATAATGGCACATGAAGGTGATAGAAATATTCAAGGAGATAGGCTTCAATTTAACGGTAATGGTGCATTTTTAGATGTTCCTGATCCACTGCGTAGTGCAAATGATTTTTTCAACAGCACATCTACACTAAATGGCGGGTTAAGTCCCTTTAGGCTACCAAGTTACAATAATAATTTAGGTTTTGACTCTGGAATATTAACTCCTAATAATAGTACTCTTAGCTATCTTCCGAATGCAGCAACCTCTGCAACAGTTCGAGTTGTTACTTCACAAGATGCTATTATTCCAAGAGCTATTTCATCAGCCATTGATATATATGAACCAGACTTAAGATCAAGTGTTCGTATAAATGACCTTAATGGTGGATTAGCTCAACCTGGTGATATCCTTGAATATACAGTGGTTGGCAAAAATATTGGGTCTGACATCTCTATTGGAACATTTATGACTGATACGCTTGATCCTCGTGTTACATACATGCCTGGTACTATTCAAATAGTTCATGGACCAAATTTAGGTTTTAAAACAGATGTATTAAGTGATGACCAAGGCGAATATATTGCAGCATCTAAAGTTGTGAAAGTTAGAATTGGAACTGGAGCTAACGCATTAAATGGTGGACAGGTAATAAATAGTCCAACTGGAGCTGATAGTACGGTTATAAAATTTAAGGTTACGGTGAACAATGATTGTTTACTCTTCAATTGCGACAATACATTAGATAACGTGGCTTATATTTTTGGAGAGGGAAATATCTCAGGTAATTCTTATGATAATGATGGGATTACTGATGCTTTTGATGCGAATGGTTGTCCTGCTACAACGAGTAATCAACTTCCGATTAACATATCACAATGCCCTCCGTTTTTTATTACCTCAAATGGCCCTATTTGTGAAGGGAATTCTTTAACACTTTCTTCGACTGTATCCCCTACTGGTATTTACAATTGGACAGGTCCAAATGGTTTCACTTCAACCGTTCAAAACCCTTCTATTGCAAATGCTACCACTTTAGCTAGTGGAACGTATTTCTTATCGATTACCTATGATGGTTTAGCTTGCTCGATTGATACTTCTATTAATGTTGTTATAAACCCAAAACCTGTTATTGCCAATGCAGTTGTTACCAATGTAACTTGCTTTGGACTCAACAATGGGAGTATTAGCTTAACCACTGCGGGTTCACAACCGATGACCTATTCTTGGTCTAATGGAGGAACTACATCAAGTATTTCAAATTTGGCACCGGGAACATACACTGTTACAATAACAAGCGGAAATGGATGCTCAATTCAAAATACATATACAATTACTCAACCCTTGATTCTAGGTTCAACGGCAACTGCTACAACAAATTACAATGGATTTAACATCAGTTGTTTTGGGTTAAGTGACGGTGGAATTACGGTAAATGCTACAGGAGGAACGGCTCCTTACTCTTATTCATGGTCAACAGGAGCTATTACACAATCAATCAATGGTTTACCTGCAGGCTCTTATTCAGTAATTGTTACTGATACAAATAATTGCACAAGTACTGCAACTGTTGCGCTAACTCAGCCAACTGCTATTTCCCTAAACCCTGTTGTTTCGACTAACGTTAGTTGCTTTGGGGGTGGAGATGGAGCAATTAATATCACAGCAAATGGTGGTGTAACCCCTTACTCTTATTTATGGGGCAATGGTTCTACTCAAGAAGATTTATCGAATCTTTCTGCTGGAAATTATTCAGTTACTATTACCGATGGAAACGGCTGTACGACTAATGGCGCCTATACTATCACTCAACCAACACTCGCTTTAACATTCACACAAACTCAAACAGACGTAAGTTGTTTTGGTGGGACGAATGGTTCCATTAACATTTCAACAATTGGTGGAACTGCTCCTTACACGTATGCTTGGTCTAATGGAAGTAATAGCGAAGATTTAGCGAATATTACTGCCGGAACATATTCCTTAACCATTACTGATGCTAATGGATGTCAAGCAACTGGTACTTTTAGTATTACTCAGCCTGCGCAACCTCTTAGTCAAACAAGTGTCATTAGTAATGTGCTTTGTTTTGGTGGAACATCAGGAGCTATTAATATTTCGGTTCAAGGTGGCACACCAACCTATTCCTTTCTTTGGTCTAATGGAGCTACTACTGAAGACCTTTCAGGGTTAACTGCAGGGATTTATTCTTTGGTAATAACCGATGCTAATGGTTGTACTCTTAATCAATCATACACCTTAACAGAACCAGCTCAACCACTTTCAATTTCTGGAACTGTAACAGCTGTTTTGTGTAATGGTGGCACTGATGGTAGCATCAACACAATTACTCAAGGTGGAACTGCTCCCTATTCATATAGTTGGTCTTCAAGTGAAACAACAGCTAGTATTGTGAATTTAACTGCAGGTACTTACACACTGAACGTAACTGATGCTAATGGGTGTCAAACTAATGCTAATTTTCAAGTAACACAGCCTTCGCAACCAATTACGCTAACTGAAACACACATTGATGTAGCTTGTAATGGTGGCAATAATGGATCTATTAATTTATCCATATCAGGAGGTACAACACCCTATTCTTTTGCATGGAGTAATGGTGCCTCATTAGAAGATGTAAGCGGATTACTTGCAGGAACATATTCTGTAAATGTTACGGATGCCAATGGATGTACAGAAAATATAAGTGTTACTATTTCTCAACCAAGTCCTCTTTCTTACAACGGAGTAGTAAATAATATTCTTTGTTTTGGAGGATCAACAGGAAGTATTGATGGAACAACCACCGGTGGTACCTTACCTTACAACTATTCTTGGTCCAATGGAGCAACACAAGAAGACCTAAGTAACTTAACGGCTGGTAATTATTCACTAACCACTACAGATGCCAATGGTTGTTCAACTAGTAATAATTTCACAATAACCGAACCTGTTTTACCCCTACAAGTAAATGCCAATCAAGTGAATGTATTTTGTTCTGGCGGAAATAATGCATCAATCGATTTAACTGTTTCCAATGGAACAGCACCATACACCTATGTTTGGAGTAATTCTGCAACTACAGAAGACTTGACAAACCTAACGAGTGGAACCTATAGTGTTGACGTAACAGATGCTAATGGTTGTAGTGCCCAATTAAGCATTGTAATCACTGAACCATCTAATCCTATATCTCTTAGCGCTACCCAATTAAATGTACCTTGTTTTGGACAAAGTACTGGAAGTATTGATTTGAATGTAAGCGGTGGAACGGCACCATTTACATACTCATGGTCCAATGGTCAAACAACACAAGATATTGTTGGATTAGCTGCAGGTAGTTATTCTGTTTCAGTTACCGACACCAATGGTTGTTTAGCTTTAGCTTCCTTCACTATCTCTCAACCAAATGCTCCTCTTACCCTCACCGAAACAAATCAAGACGCTCTTTGTCTTTCTACTCAGACTGGTTCGATAGACCTTACTGTTTCTGGTGGGACACCAGGATTCATTTATCTTTGGAATAATGGAGCAACAACTGAAGATTTAACCGGCTTAAACGCAGGAAGCTATTCCGTTACTGTTACAGATGCTAATGCCTGTACTCAAGGTTTAACCATCGATATTTCTGACCCTGCAAATACGCTTACATTGACCGAAACACACCAAGATATTTCTTGTTTTGGAGGATTAACCGGTAGCATTGATTTAACAATAAGCAATCCTAACCCAATTACATCCATTGCATGGAGTAATGGATCTGGAACTGAAGATATTTCTGGTCTTGCCGCAGGAAATTATTTTGTGAATGTCACTGACCTAAATGGTTGTTCCTCATTCCTTTCTATTTCAATAGCACAACCATCTGCTCCGCTTACAGTAAATGGTGTTGTTTCCAATGTCGCTTGTTTTGGACAAACAAACGGAGGAATTAACCTAACCCTAACAGGTGGCACAGCTCCTTACGCATTTTCATGGACAAACGGATCTAGCAATGAAGACATTGGTAATTTAGCTGCTGGTAATTATTCCGTTTTAGTTACTGATGCTAATGGCTGTACTGCCAATTTTAACGCAACAATTACCGAACCCTCTTCTCCAATTATAGCTAGCAGCACACAGGTTGGAGTTAGTTGCTTTGCAGGAAATAACGGCAGTATTG
>JBIKQS010000324.1:0-3022 GCA_044349575.1 Crocinitomicaceae bacterium | reverse complement strand
CTTATTGAAATTCAGATTGAAATTTAAACGATTTGAACTGGTGTAATTTGAATTTGGTTCTTTCTTGAAAACAATTCGGTAATCAATCGAAGGTTTAAACCAATTAGTAACCTTATATTTCAAAGTTGCTTGAGGAAAAAAAGTCTCAAGTCCTAAATTGCCAATTCGATTAGTAAGGTCTACATTGTAATCTAGACGTTTGATTATTTTTCCTTTAACACCAGCTTCAACCCAAGTTTGTAATTCTGACTCTTGACTAAATAAGGAGGTAGAAACAACGCAAAAAATAAATAAAATAACCTTATTCAATTTATATTCTTTTAATGTTAATCGTATCTAAATCAACGATTTGGTTGTTATTTGTAATTTCAACTGGGATCTTCACTTCTTTCACTCCGCTAGGACATGTACTACAATCTTCATAGACAAAAACAGTGTAATTTCCTTTTTTAAGATAACGAAATTCAAAGGAACCATCGTAACTCGTTTTGATGTCGTCATCATAAAAGGTACTTTCATTTCCATATATAATAAACACATCTTGATCAGCAATCGGATATTCTGAAATAAGATTACCTAAACTATTAAATCGTTGCTCTCTGACCACTCCTTTAATGGTTGATGAACCGCCTTCTCCTTCGTATTTAGAACATGAACTAATTACAATTCCAAGTGTTACAAACAATAGAAACTTCTTCATACTTTAATTTTATGTTAAGTTAAATTAAATCAAAAATACAACTTTCGAAGATTCAATACGTCATTATATTGCTTTTCTAGGTTTTTTTTTATAATATTGACCTTATTATTTTGAAATGAAAAACTATTTATTTTGTTTGTTTCTACTGCTTTTTACAGTTGATTCAATTAATTCTCAGGTATTTATAAATGAATATTCTTGTTCAAATGTTTCAGGAATCGGTGATGCATACGGAGAAAGAGAAGATTGGATAGAGATTTATAATTCAACGGGTACAACAATCAACTTAACAGGTTGGTATTTATCAGATAAGTCTACAAACTTGACCAAATGGATGATTCCAAGTGGATCGATAAATGCTAATGGTTATAAAATGGTTTTTTGTTCGAAACGGAATACAGTAAACGGAAATCAATACCATCCTAATTTTAATTTATCACAAACGGAAGGTGATTGGATTATCTTATCAAATGCTTTGGGCAATGTGGTAGATTCATTTAAAATTGTTCACATGACCAAATCAAACCATTCAATTGGTCGATCTACTGATGGTGCTCCTGATTTTAGGTTATTTACAACTCCTACACCTAATGCGGCGAATGTTGGTTCGGTTAATTTTTATACACCAAAGCCAGTTTTTAGTGTTCAAGCTGGATTCTACAACGCTCCTCAAACAGTGACAATAACGTGTCCTGATCCAACGGCAACAATTAGATACACATTGGATGGTAGTGACCCCGTTGCAACCTCTACCGTCTATTCAGGTCCAATCACAATAAATACGACCAGAGTACTACGGGCAGCTGCATTTAGCACAAACTTGCCTTCATTCACTGAGACAAATACGTATTTTATCAATGTAACGCATACAATTCCCGTAGTCGCTGTATGTGGTGCAGGATTGAATACCTTATTAATTAACGGTAACCAAATTGAACCAATTGGAGGTTTTGAACTATTTGAAGACAATGGGCTATTTATCGATGAGGGCCAAGGAGATTTTAACGAGCATGGAAATGATTCATGGGCGTACGATCAACGAGGATTTGATTTTATAATGCGTGATCAATATGGGTATAACGGTGATCTTGAACACCAAATTTTTCCAGATAAAACCAGAGACAATTTCCAGAGACTTATTCTAAAGCCTGCGGCAAGTGATAATTATTCTTTTGAGCAAGGTGCTCACATAAGAGATGCGTTTATTCACACCTTGTCTATTCGTGCCAACATGAAATTGGATGAGAGAACGTCAAGACCATGTATCGTGTACTTGAATGGTCAATATTGGGGTGTTTATGAAATTCGCGAAAAAGCAGATGACCATGATTACACGGAGTATTATTATGATCAAGGAAAATATAATTTAGAATATTTAAAAACTTGGGGAGGTACATGGGAAGAATATGGTGCGCCAAATGCCTTGACAAATTGGAATGCTTTAAAAAATTACATTGCTACGAATAACATGGGTAATCCAACCAATTTTGCGTATGTGGATAGCTTACTAAATTGGGAATCTCTTTGTGATTATTTTATGTTTAACTCATTTACCGTTAACCAAGATTGGTTGAATTGGAATACAGCATGGTGGAGAGGAACTGATCCGCTTGGGGATAAAAAGAAATGGCGTTATGTGTTATGGGATATGGATGCTACCTTTGGTCATTATGTTAACTATACTGGAATTCCTGATGAAAGTCCAAATGCGGATCCATGTAATGTTGAGAATTTACCAAATCCAGGCGGTCAAGGTCATACTGAAATACTGGAAAAACTGATAAACGAAAATCCAGCTGTAGAACAATATTACATTACACGTTATGCTGATTTGGCAAACACCTATTTTTCATGTGATTATTTGATTCCATTATTGGATAGTATGGTGAATGAGATAGCTCCTGAAATGACTGCTCAATGTCAAAAATGGGGTGGAAGCTATAACGATTGGCAGAATAAGGTTACTCAACTAAGAAACTTTATTAATTCTCGTTGCACAGCAATTACGGGTGGGATGATTGATTGTTATCAACTTACTGGTCCGTATAACGTTACCTTTAATGTGTCCCCGCCATTATCCGGTGAAATTAAAGTTAATTCACAATGGGCGCCAACCTATCCTTGGACGACTTCTTATTTTGGGGGTATACAAACAAATTTAATTGCTCAACCCTTACCAGGATTTATTTTTGATCATTGGGAATATACAATTGGTCCAATGGGGACGGTAATTACGGAGGATACCAATTTCATCAATATAACGGGAATTGAAAATATTGTAGCCGTATTTGTTCAAGATAACCCAGATTTAGATGGTGACGG
>JBIKQS010000059.1:0-10126 GCA_044349575.1 Crocinitomicaceae bacterium | reverse complement strand
GGTCTTTTGATCAACTTCACCTGAAAAATACTGATCGAGAATCTCCCTAAAAACAGAAATCTCATTGCCCAAAATGTAATCAAATAATGTCATGCAGGACCTTAATTTTACTAAGTCAACTTCACCCATTATTTGTTGAATGTTCTTGTTTTTGTGGGTTAATAATTCCTGTGTTATTTCAATTAACCTTCTTTGCAATATGGGATGATTATAATATGCTATTGCCTCTGCCTTATTTTTGAGAGAATAATATTTAGTGTTTTCACTAGGTGCATAAACCAAACCATCCAATTGCGGAAAAATATACCAAATCCAATGTGTTTTCTTAAAACCAGATTTGATTTCATGGAGGGCAGTGAGGTAGTCCTTCTCTTGTTTTAGGAGAAATCGTTCTAGATTATGCATGGTTAATTTAATCTAAATATATTGCTTTTGAACGATAACACAAATATTATAAACAAAAAAGCACTATTATTAAAACAAAAAAAGCACCTCTCGGTGCTCTCTAACTGAATTTAAATTTCATTTATTAATAATACTCTTTCAACTCAATTGTTTGACCTTCAAGGTCGTCATATATTTTTGAAATAATTCTTTTGTTTTCAGAATCGTAAACTACATCACCTATTTCACCCGAAAAACCACTAGTAGTAAATGGACTCACTGTTGAACAACAAGATCCATATCCAACTTTAGATCCAATACCTATTTTCACAGAAATACCTTTTGAACCTGTTCCACGAATTTTAAAACTAATTCTTTTTTTTACCGATTCCTTGTTCACATTATCTGAAGAACCTGAATTAACATCATAAGTTAAAGACATCAGCGTAGTGCCTATAAATAAAGCCGCTGCTCCGAAATAAATAATACGTTTCATAATTTATCGATTTATTAATTTGTCTAAACATACCAACTATTTCCCAATAATCAACTATTTTCTCTACATTTTATTTCACCAAATTCCAACTCACATCTCCGTGTTCCGACCAACGCCGTCCATTTATTTTTCGAATACGCTGGAGATCAACATTGACCTCGCGCGAAATTTCAGGACACAAAGTCAAGGCAACATCATCTCCGTTTTGCCAATGGTGATGACCATCCGTGATGAAGAGTTCGCAACGCAAATCTTTCAACACATGTAACAACCAAGCTCCAGCAGAATTTCCACCACCACCGTAGCCTCCACCATAACGAACATGAATGATGTGCGAAATTTGCGCGCGAAACGGTCTCATTTTCTCTGCGTAAAACGTTTCATTCTCAGTAAAAAAATACAATACCGGTCGCACAAATTCACCAAGAACAGAACTTCGAATACGCACGAGCATAAAAAGCGCTTGATTGTTAAAATCTCCTCCTTCGGGAAAATGCACCAATTCTTTGTGCAAGGGTAAATTCAAATTCGGCAAACGCTCCATGTCCATGATTTCAATGGTTGTTCGCTCGTCTTGATAGAGAATAGGCGATTTCAAAAACCGAGAAAAAGTCCAGGGAAAATAATCCGTGTACAAAAAAATATCTGGCGCGGCTGGTTCAACGCCTTTGCTTGGCTCCAAACGTGAAAATTCGGAATTCAAATACATCAATGATCGAAAATCTTCACCTCCTGATGGATACCATGCAATACGCGGAGTACGCGGAAACGAATCTAAAAATCGTTTGAAAAGACCTCGTCTGTTTCCGTTAAGTTTGTTTAAAAGTAGTTTGCTCATATTTATTTTTTCTCGTTAGTAGAATTCCTTTGGCCTTGGATTTATTGGTTTTCAAGCCGAACTGTATTGCGTAGTTTTAGATTAAGCCGAAGGATCCCCGATAAAACAGCAATACAGAAGGCTCAGAAAAAGGTTCGGCTAGAATAAATTATTGGGTTTTAAAACAGATCGCCGAACCCAAATAAATCCTAAGCCTTGATTTTTTGGTTCTTTTGCATCAAGGTAAAAGAACATTTAAACTACGCTCTAAACCCAATCTGTTGCCAATGCCTCATATCCTCTTTATCCGTCAAGAAAAGCTCTAAGTTCGCTTCAATTGTTCCTTGGTTCATTCCTGCGATTTTTCGCAACTCCCAATTCTTTCGAAATTTCCCCAAATCTGCAGCCGTGAAATTATATTCTGCTGCCAGTTGCTCTGCTTTTTCAGGGTGGAAATTCGGCAAAAGTTGTAAAATCAATTGTGCGCGCACGGTTTCATCTGGATTGTTGATGGCAATCTCCATTAAAAAACGTCGTGAAAAGGCACTGTCAAATTGCTCAGGAACGTTGGTCGTACAAATCAAAATGCCGTTGAAGTTTTCCAATTCGTTCAATAAAATCGTTTGAATAGTATTTTCGGTCATGGAAGTATTGAAATTTCCTTGCTGGCGGCGACCAAAAACTGAATCAGCCTCGTTGAAAAACAAAATCGGTGCATTACCCGAATGTTTATACAAGCGCTTGTAATCATCAAAAACAGATTTTATAGCTTTCTCTGATTCACCAAAATACATGTTGCGCTGTTGCGACACGTCAAACAACAACAAATCTCGCTTGGTGGAGAGTGCCAACTGTTTGGCAAGCTCCGTTTTTCCCGTACCAGGTCCTCCTGACAACAAAACAATGATACCTGCATTATCTGCGTTTTTCTTTGATTGTTGTTCAAATTTCTTGAGATTTTCGGGCTCAATAATCTTTTTTAATACTGCTACCTTATCCTCAACCTCTGCATTGTACAACAGAGGTTTCTCAATTATGTTTTTGTGGCTTACTAATTCTAATGTTTTATTCTGAAACGTAAACGTTGGCCCCGCTATTTGATTTCCATCTATAAGCTGTGTCCATTGCTCGTGAGCGCCTAAACGCCTAGCTCCACTATCTCTTACTACCATCTTGAGAACTTCATTCGCGAAAAGCGGATGGGCTACTTGCGTAAGTTGTTTCTTTTTTCGACTGTAATCCAAGGGGTTTTCTGAGAATAAGCCCAGAACACTCGATAAATCAGTATAGGTGTTATCTACTAAATGAATAAGTCCGACATATAATGCTAAATTTTGGTGTTCACGCTTAAGTTTTTTGCTTTGTAAATACGAAATAAACGAAACCCTTTTATAATTCATGGCTTCCTTGACAAATTTTGCCCATTCTCGCAGAGTGATGCTACGGTTGCGAAAGGAAATGGCTCGGGCATACATCGTGAGTAGTAGCACGTCCGATTGTTTGGATGATTTTTTTGGTAAAGCCGATTTGTTGGATGATTTTAATGCGTTTTCTGCCGAATGAGTAAGAAAAATCTGATCATGCGAATTAGAAAAGGCCCCTTCTCCTCCATACACAAACCAACCAGCCACCACAAGTTTTTCTACTTGTTCAAGAGTAAATTCAGGGGCGGTATGAGGCTCTAACTCTTCCAATAAATCATCTACTTTCACATAGTTTTTGCGGTTGCGCATCATGCAATAAACGGAAAGAACGAAGGCCATATCTCTGTTTACATTTACAAAGCGAGTGAACTCATTAAGGTTGTTTCCGAGCTCTACTAGAGTCATATCAGATACCGGTTTTTTGGTTTTGTTAAAAATACTCAGCCAATTTCGCATCAAATAAAATTTAATTAGTTTAAAAATCTCTACTTCTTATACGGAAGTCTATGAGAATATAACTCTAGGAAAATTTTAGCGGTAATTATTTAACGTGAGTTTAGGATAAAGATGCCTCGTGAGTATAAAAAACGAAGACAAAAGTGTAACCATTTGTTATTTCGACAGTTTAAGCAGGCTTGTTTCTTAAAACCAACCCGTTTATACCTAAAAAACAACTTTTTTATCAAAAAGAATCTAAAAGATTTTTTTTTCGCAGGTTTGGACTCTATATTTGTTTGAGGTTCAAATGTGTGAAAAACAATGCTACTCATTTTTTAACCAAAAAAATTGAATTACTAGTTTTGAAAATTAATATGATAAATTTCAAAGAAAACAGCAACTTTTTGATTTCTTATAGCAACCAATGGAATAAAAGTTCGTCTTGTACTAATTCAATTACAACTATGTTGAACCAAATCATTCGTTTTTAAACAGGTCAAACCGCGTTAGATTCTCCTTCTAACAGGTTTAATCAAAGTAACTCCCAGCAAGGAGAATGGGAAATTAATGTAATTTTTTAAATCTTTATTTTTTCTATGCTATCAAGACAAGAAATCGAATTTATTAATGCTTTTATCGTCAGATCTTTAAACTCATTTTACTCAAAAAGAGTAACTGCATCTAATCGAGATGATTACACTCAGGAAATCCTTATTAAGGTATATATACAATATGGCCGATATGATCCAGACAAAGGAACGCTACAACAGTGGGTGGGTCGAATTATAAAAAACTACATTGTTGATCAGGAGCGTAAAAACTTCCCTCTCAACTTCTATGACGACCTCTCTTTTCATGGAGAGCAAGATAGCGCCTATAATCTTGAGGAGGATAAACTTTACCAGGACCGCCTGACTCACCTAAACGGTATCTTAGATCAGGAAACACAGGAAAATCGTGATATGATAAATGATTTCTATATTAATGGGCTATCCAATAAAGAAATAGCAGATAAATACGACCAATCTGAAAAAAGCTTAGCTATGCGACGTAAGCGTATTAAGGAAAAAGTAAAAAAGACATTTAGGTAAAAATAAAGTCGATAGTAAAAAGCCCCGTTTGGGGCTTTTTTAATTAAAACCCAATAGGATTGGAAGACGGTTTTTTAAGTAAAACTTCCTTATCACAGAATTCTTTGATACACGCTAAATCAATGGTTGATCCTGTTAAAATATGTTCAATTTCGCATTTACGAACAACGTTGTCGATTTGTCCGCCAGAAAAAGTAAATTGTTGAGCTAAAAACAAACAATCTTCATCCACTAACGCAGGCATGTTTTGTTTCCAAATCTTTGCTGCTACCTGAACCTCTGGTGGATAGAAACACATTTTATAAATGAACCTTCGGTCAAAAGCCTCGTCTAAATTCTGAATCAAATTGGTGGTTGCAATAAAAATCCCATTAAAATTTTCTAAACCTTCTAATAATATATTTTGAAGTGCATTTTCAGTTTGAGAAACGTTTGAAGTAGTATTTACCTTTCGTTTTCCTAAAATGGCATCCGCTTCGTTAAAAAATAAAATCGGTGTTTTAACACTGGTTTTTCGTAGTTCTTCGTAATTAGTGAAAATACGCTTCATTAGTTTCTCGCTTTCACCAAACCACATGCTTTTCGTCATAGAAGCATCTACTTTTATTATTTCTCTACCGCTCAAACGAGCAAGTTGCAAAACAGATTCTGTTTTACCGGTACCTGGTGATCCGTGGAATAAAATCGTAAATCCTGTTTTCATTCCTACACCTGCCATTCGCTCATTTATTAGACGAAATTTATCTTCTTCCAATAGGGAATAAATACGTTTCCATTGATTTTCCTCCTCTACGTTAAAAAACAACTCTTTTGCTTGTATTTCATCCGGCTTTAACGTTTCCTCTCCCTTTTTAAAACGCTCCTTAATGTGAATGTTTTCAAGCTCTAGCATTTTAATACTCTTATCACTCAATCTTGCTTCTAAATCAGAGCTCATTCTTCCTTCTTTCACCTCTATTAAATCCTCTTTTGAGAGTGGGTCTTCATTATGAGCAAATCTTTGCAACATTCGAATGCGTCGAGAAGATGTGGCCGTAACAGTTTCACACGCATATTCTAAATCAATGCTGTTATACCCGCTAATTGTTCTCCAAATTGTATAAATGAAAATTATTTTAAATTCGGTTGGGATTTCAAACAAGGAAATTTCTTTTATCAATGGCCAATGTTGGTTTTGTTGTAGAAGTTGATGGACGTCTTCGATAAATTCATATTCACCAAGCTCACTATCAGAAACTTGATGCATCCAATCATTTATTAATTGAAAGATTTCTATTGATCCCTCAAGTTCTTCTGACTCCTTTTTAGGCATCGGTAAATCTCTCAAAATGGCATTCATTATTTCTTCGTCTATCATGTACACCTTGCCGCGTAAAGCTTCATCAACATGTCTATTACGAGCTTTTCTTTTCTTAAAATGTCCCGATTTTAAAAGTAAATCGATTGAAGATAAATGGGGCATGAAATCGATGACATCTAAACCTCCTCTACTGCTTATTTCATGAATTACTGGCGCTTGATCATTGACACACATTACCAATACCATAGAAAAGATGGCTGATAATTCTTGATTCACACCTAAATAATTAGACGCAATAACAAGGTCTGACTTTAATTTTTTAAAAGTCACGGGATTAAAGCCATCCACTTGAATAGTTTGGTCGATATGACGAAACCTTTGCAGGATAGTCATTTTATTCGTTTTTGTATTTTTGTTTTCTTGGTTCATGTTATTCATCAAATCCTAAATCTTCTCTATCATAAAATAAGCCTACCTGATCTTGATTAGCTTTCTCACTGTAATACGCCTGTTTATTTTCCGCTTCTTCAAGTTGCAACTGCCAATACTTAAGTATAAGCGGTAAGGAAATAAGAATAAAAAGTGAAAAATAAATGACCCCATCCAAAATTCCGTTGAGAAAAAATCCCCAACCTAAAAAGTGACTAATCAAACAAATAAAGGCAACGATAAAGGTATAATAAAGCACTTCGAAGCCAACATCAATTCTTCTATTGAACTCCATTACCCAATAAGACCAATAAGCTTGTTTTTCTGCAAATTCTTCTTTCATGCACTTTATTACGTTGTGCAAGTAGAAAAATAACATCTATTAAAGAAACTTTTTTCAGTGAACCTTAATTAAATCGAATGTGCAATCACCCCTTCTTCTTCTTCCCTACATTCACTTTAAAATCCTCAATGCCGCCTTTTACGGTGACGTAAATAAACTTGGAGTTTTCTTTTTTATATTGGATTTCTTCCTCTGCTTCTTCGTCTTTTTTCTTACGTCTAAAAAGTTTGTTGGCAGCTACATTTTTAATCATTTTCCAAGGAACGCCAATTTCGTAATCCATATCTAGCGTTTCGTTCATTTTTTGTGTTCCGCTGATTTCTAAGAACCCCAGCGTTGAGTTAATTGTCATCTTAGGAATGGTAATCGTGCCCCTATCAAAAGTGATTTCATTGCGTAATGTGTCAAACCGTATTTTACTAACGTTTTTGTCTTCAAAATAACTTTCTAATGCCGACAAAGGAGCAAATTTTTCAATCCTACCTTCAGTTACAAGCATGTTAATTATAATTTTTGAATCATCAATTTTAGGAACTAAATCGGCGTGTAGATGTATTTTACCCGAAATACTTCCATTGAAATAGCCATGTAAGTTCTCTGAAACTAAATGGTCTTGACCAAAATTGTCAAACTTCAACATAAGTTTATCGATATCAACGTGCTTTGCCGTTATGTTTGGGCTAAAATAAATGTGTTTTTTGTCCTTGCCACTGAGGTAGCCTTTCATTTTCATCTCTCCTTCTGCGGTTACAAAATCAAGTTGATCGATATGAACCACGTGGTCCTTGGATGTGTGAAACTTTGCGTTGAAATTTTCCAAGGTATGTGCGTGATAATTTAGAGATCCTACTTGCAAACTAAAGTCCATGTCGGAAAATGGCAGATCATACAAACTAAAAGCTGCATCGTGATCAACGGTTTGAGTTAGTGAATCTGACGGAAGCGGATTGTAATTACTTAACTCATCTACATCGAGAAATTGTGATACAATGCTGAATTTGTTTTTCTTACCATGATTGTCGTTGTTAAAATTGTAATGTAAATCAACTCGAAAATCAGAATGCCCCATTTTACCAGAAAACTCTTTCACGTCTATTGAGTTTGGTTCTAGATGAATTTTTGTGCTGAAATTCTCGAACTTTAAAGGGTGGATTTTTAGTTTTCCACTGAAATTTGAAAGTTCAAAATCGGCAGCTGTAAATACGCTCTGATTAAAATGAAGTTTAGTTTTTCCGTGAAATTTTAAATTATCTATTTCCTCGTGACGATAATCTTCAGGCACGTAGTTTTCACCACCATAGGCAAACAAATTGTCAAATTTCATTTTCTTAGAATCAATATCAAATTCCACATAAGTATCGCCATTTTTTTCATTCTCAAGCCATAAATCATAGTTCTTTAAAAACCCATTGAAATGAAAATCAGACTGGTCTAAAAACCCGCGAAAATCTACCACATTAAAGTCTTTTTCAGAAACAATAACATCTGCATGAAAATCATGAAAGAGGTGGGGATAATGTTTTAATTTTGCATAAAAATTCTTGATGTAAAACTCTCCTTCCGGAAGGTTTTTTGATTCCAAAATCTTCTTGGCAGAACTTATAAATCTCAGGTTCAATTTAAGATTATCTATCTGTTCATCAATGCCTGGTACACCTGAAGATTTTGTTAACTCTTCTATGTCTATTTTTTTGGATTGAATATCTAAATCGCACGTGACTGGAATATTTGTGTGATGCACAATTGCAGGTAAATCACTTACACTTCCTGTTAAATTTAGATCCGTGTTGCCAATTTGGGTATTGAAATATTCAATTTTTGCAGCATGACCATTTAAGGTTGCCTTCATATCCACATCGCGAATTGGAGCAGGAAGATTTGGACTGTTAAAACGTAAGTTTTCTATTTCCAACTGCGTAAAATACGACTCGTTGAGTTTTTCTATTGCTTTTTCAGGGTTCTTTAAATCTATAATATCATGGAAATTCATGGTCAACTTCACCTTTCCCGCTAGCCCAGAGAGTTCACGAGCATTTACAAATTTTGCGATAAAATCAAGATCGAAATCAGAAATTAATTTCAGGTTTATATCCGGTGAATCAAAATTCTCAATTGCTATGTTTCCCGAAAAAACACCGGCCTCTGGGCGAGCACTAAACTGCTGTATTTCAAGCTTCATAGTACTTATGTCTCGTTTTTTTCCGTTTGTGAAACTTCCTTTAAACCCTATTTTATCAAGTGATTTTTTTGTTTGTTTATTATTAAAAAATGCGTTTTCACAACCAAACGTAGCATTAATTTCAGGCATATTTCCATTGGCTGATTTGCCTTTAATATCCGCTTTGAAATACACTTTTCCTTGATTGTCAAACTGGCGAAACGTCTCTGCAATTTCATCGGGGGCAATTGCAATAATTAAATCAAAATTGGGCTTTTCACCATTAAAATGGAGATCGATTGGAACATCTTTTTCTAAACCAACTTTGCCGCTAAAACCGAAACTTGAATTCTCAAATTTAACCACCGTCGGCTGTATGGTTAGTGTTTTGGTTAGATCACTTACATCTAGTTCTGTTGCTACCTCAAAATGTTTGTTTTTTACAAACGTTGTATCGCCCGACTTTACGATAGTCAATTTAAACTTTGCATCCAGATCCAAATAAAAATGGTCATTACTACTTTTAACTTTCGTCTGAGCCTTGTCCACAAAAGCATCGACAAGAATGTTGTTTTCCTCGTTAATTTTAATTATGTCTAAATTAACCATGGAAATTGATCTTAAATCGATTTTAAAATCTTCTTTTACTTCCTCTGCGGGTTTTTTACTTTTTAATGCATTTGAAATGTTTAAAGATCCATCCTTGTGTTGGATTAATCGGAGAGAGCCGTCTGCGAGTTTGATGCCCTTTATTTTATAATTTGCGTTGATAATATCCCAAATATTAAAATCCACATAGCAATGATTGATGTGGACTATTTCCTTTTCTTTTGTTTGGGTTTTCCCTTCGTAGATATGAAAGTCCTCAAAATCAATAGAAATATATGGAAAGGACGCAAATGGTTCGATATGACTATCTCTGATCTTAATGCTTCCTTCAAAATCTTCGTTTGCTTGGGCTAAGATTTTTTGAACTAATTCATCTTGTTTAAAATAAACGACACCCAGCAATACTGAAAATAAAAAAACTGGAAACAACGCAAAGAATAACAGTAACCGAAGCCAAATTTTCTTGCGCGACTTTTTTACTTTTATTTTTTTCGGTTCACTCTCCATTCAAAAAAATTGAATACTAAAATAATGAATAATTGGTGTTTTCTTGCTACAAAAACTCAAGCTATTTCTTCAGTAACTCCATTGCTTTTAAAAACTCATTGTCTGCCGAGTTATACACCTTGTAAAACCC